>NZ_CAWUDP010000016.1:0-129984 GCF_963920835.1 Scytonema sp. PCC 10023 | reverse complement strand
GCAGATATTTAAACGGACAGTTAAGACAGTTAAGACAGTTAAGCAGATATTTAAACGGACAGTTAAGACAGTTAAGACAGTTAAGCAGATATTTAAAAGGATAAAAAAAGAATTATAAAAGGAATTAAAGAATAGTTACAAACTATAACTTATTTGCAGCTAGGGTGTGTCTGCAAACTCACAACTTGAGTTAACGCTCGATATTCGTGAATGGGATTGTCTCAAGTGTAATACTCATCATGACCGTGATGGTAATGCAGCATTGAACATAAGGAATGAAGGGATTCGGATATTATCTATGGGCGGAGGGAACCCCGTTATTGCCGAGCCGAGGCGGAGTAAGACCACCTACCCGCTCATGAAAAGGGGCATTTGTCAATGACGCCGGAAGCCTACACCGTACCGTAAGGTCGGTGTAGGTAGTTCACAGTCAATAACTTCTAAGCTGCTTAGAGTAGCTTCATCTACCTGCCCTTATCTTACGGGTAATGGGATTAAGCCAGGAAAAGCACTTTCAGAACTATCATCGCGTCCTTAACCGAGCTATTTGGTCTCCTCGTGCTATCTCTACTTCGCTTTTGGGCAAGCTTACGAGTGTAGGTTTTTCCCCGACTCTAAGGTTTACTAGATACTGAGTGCGAAAATTTTGCAAAAAAAACCGCTGCCGGAAAATGTCAGCGATTCAAGAAATATATATTTTGATAGATGACAAACTCTTTCCCTGCCATCTTGTCAGAGGATTGTTCACCAATTCCCCTCGGCACCATACAATGTAGCACCATGATTATTCTTGGCGTGCAATGTTAATTTGGTAATCATCCTTGATCTTCTTGAGCGGGAACTGGACAAACTTTGCTTTGCCCGTTGACTTCCAGTCAAACATACGTAGGATATGAGATGCGAACACCTTAGTGACCGCCATCGCCATCTGTGCTCCTAGGCACGCGTGTACACCGCCCCCAAACGGGATGAACTCATACATCTTCCCCTCCCCGCGCTCGGGCAGAAAGCGCTCTGGAGCAAATATCTCTGGTTCGTGAAAGTATTCTGCCATGATGTGCGCGATTCGTGGCTCTGCAATCAGGACACAGCCCTTCTCATACAGCACACCATCCAGCACAACAGACTTGGTGAGTCGGCGATTAGCAGTGGAACTAGGAGGTAGCGTGCGCAGTGTCTCTTTGATCGTCGCGTCTAGGAATACCATCTGCTTCAAATGCTCGGGTGAGAATATGCTGACATTGCTCTGTCCACCCATCACCTCTGCCTGTTCCTCCTTTAGCCGCTGCATCACCTGCGGATGCTGTCCTAGCAGGTATATGAGCGAAGATATCAGTCCAGAGATCTCATAGTGTGACGCCCATAACTGCAGCAGGCACTGGTTCTCAATCAAGGTATCACTAAATATCCCATCTGAATTTTCCTGCTGACTGGCTAGCATCATAGATAGAAAGTCCGCCGTGGCGTTCATGGTTCCGCCTTCTGCCCGTCGCCTTTTTACCACTGCACGCATGAAATCGAGCAGCGCACCGCGTGCCTTGAGTCCTCGACCGTATGCTGTCAAGCGGGACTTCCACTTGGACAAGCCATAAAAGCCATCAAAGAATGTCTTGTACAAAGCCTTCAGCTCTGCTTTGGAGGACACAGGTAGCCCTGCAAAAGTGTCTGGAGCAGAATCATCCAAGCTGACTCCCAAGAGCAGAGGAGTGAGTACATCAAAGCAGATCTTCTCTACTGCAGGGTAAAGCGCCATTTGGCTGGGGGTAGTCCAACTTTGGATGCCATGCACGATAGCGTTATTAATGTGGGGGGTGTATCCATCAAGCGCACGCCCAGTAAGCCCAGGGCGCAGTGCACTTTTGCGTTGGCGATGCAAGTCAGGGCGCTGGAACAGACTGTACTCGCCAAACATATCCATTGTGGTTTCTGGCAATGCAATCTCTGTATATTTCAAGTCCCCATTAAATGCCATTTGAATCGCTCTAGCAGAGCCGACAAAGATGGTAGTCCTACCAAAGACACCTGTGCTAAAGATAGGACCATACTCTTCTAGATTTTTGCGGCAAAACTGATCGGGATTCGCTATGTAATTAAACGTGTCATACCACCTTGGCTTTCGTGGTGGAGTCGTAGTACCTGGAGGAGGCGCTTGTCCATCCTCCAGTACAAGTACCTCTTCAGTATTAGCAGTGTTTTGCATAGCCTTACCAAGCTCAACAAGCGTGTCTGATAACTTAAGCTTCACCAAATAAACGGAATGAAACGGGCGCTAGATTGCTTATACTCGGCATACTCCGGATATTTTTGGGACATTGACTGTTCTTTGCGAGACATAAGCTGGAAGTACCAAACTAAGATATATCCAGGCACCAAATAAGCCCAAGGTGAACCAGCGACGACACTAAAACTCAGATACCGTAGTAGATCCCCAAAGTAATTGATATTTCGGGAGAAGCGCCAGATGTTGTCACGAACTAACCCTGCCCCGTACTGCTTGGCGGTAAGCTTTTGGATATCGGCAGTAGCATTGATCAGACTCCCGAAAATGTAAAGCGATAGTGCTACAGCAGCTGTGGTCATTGATAGAGGGACGGGGTTGATAAATGCCAGGTATCCCGGTAGCACGTAAAAAACCCCGGCTGACAATAGTATTAAAACGAACATAGCAACCCCTACAGGATCATTAAACATCTGTCGCCGCTGGAGGTAAAACCATTGCTCGATTAGCCACCAAATACAATAGCTGATGTGCAAGCACATATAGATGAGTTGTCGCCAGTCTTGAATGCCGAAGACGACAGCAAAAGCAATTAACCAGAAGATTGGGAGTACTTTTGCTATGTTAATCGCCGTCAGTGCTGTCACCCCAGTTTTTTCAGCGTTGGCAGTATTTTGCATATACAGTTGTACCAAATTTAGATTTTTAACTTTCCTTTATTTTAAGTTCGCCTATTAACCAGGGTTGCGCTAGCTTGATCCACTGGCATAAGTACAACTTCGTTAATATTTACATGGCTTGGTCGCGTGACGCAGAAAAATATCACATCGGCGACATCATCGGCTGTGAGGGGAGTGACTCCCTGGTAAACTTTTTTAGCGCGATCGCTATCCCCATGAAAGCGCACTTCGCTAAATTCGGTTTCCACCATACCAGGATCAACAGAACTGACGCGGATGGGGGTTCCTAACAGGTCTTGTTTCAAACCTTCGGAAATTGCTCTGACAGCCGCTTTAGTGCCACAGTAGACATTACCATTAGGATAGGTTTGATGTCCGGCAATCGAACCAATGTTTACTATATGACCGCGATCGCGTTTCACCATTCCAGGAACAACGTAGCGAGTGAGGTAGAGCAAACCCTTGATGTTAGTATCAATCATTTCCTCCCAATCTTGGATGTCGCCTTCGTGGAGTTTGTCTAAACCGCGACTCAGACCAGCGTTATTGATTAAGATATCAATTTCAGACCAGGCAGGGGGTAGGGTTGAGATAGCAGATTCTACGGCAGAGCGATCGCTCACATCTAGCTGTAACAAATGGAACTGTAGAGACGTCGTATGCAACGTCTCTACAAGTTCCTGCAAACGCTCCAACCGCCGCGCCGCTAAAATCAGTTTTGCACCTGCATTTGCGAAGACTTTGGCACAAGCAGCACCAATACCACTACTTGCACCAGTAATCAAAACAATTTGATTTTGTAGAGAAAGCATTTTTAGTCAAAAGTCAACAATCAGTGAACAGTTATTAGTAAACAGTAAACAGTAAACACTAAACAGTGAACCTCACAACTGATAACTGTTTTAAGAGTCAAGAGTCAACAATCAGTAAACAGTAAACAGTGAATCTGATAACTGATAACTGATAACTGATAACTGTTTTAAGACTAATGACTAATAACTAGTTTTTCACGACCTGCATACGCTGAGTGATCATAACCATGCCTTCTCCTCGCATGATCACCGTAGAAACCCATTGGCTACCAGGGGTAGCTGGTGCGCGTCCAACTTTAAAAATCCCGCCAGATGAAAGTAATTCCAAGTCTACAGGTGTGGGACTCAGCAATTTATCTGGTTTAATCGGTTCTTCTAACGCTGCTCCCAATAGATAATCATCACCAAGCGGTTCTTGGACAATTGCGTCCAAACTATACTGCTGACCAACTTTTACCTGTTGGGGTAACTTAATATCTACTTGAGGTGGCTTGGTACCAGAGGTGATTTGAGTACGTTCAGACAAAATGTCTTGGCGGACAATTTTGCCTCCAGCGATGCGTTGGCGTGACCTAATTGTGGCATTGAGAACCGAGTTAGCACTGTTGGTCGAGGGCACGCCAGTTATATTGGTCACTGTTTCGGCGATAATGGCATTACCTTCTGATTTCCAAGATTGTATCTGGGTGCTGTATTTTAATTGGGGGTATCGCTGCCAAAGTGCAGTTAAAGCTTTTTCCATACTCTGGCGGGTTAAGCCATCCCCATGTATGAAATTGGGGCTGTAGAACTGGATCACTGCTTTGACATCGCTCCGGCTTGCTGCGGTATCAATTTGCGTCAATAAATTTTTCAATTGGGCGGGTGCATTCTGGGATGCACTGGGGACGGGTTCTGCAGCTTGGGCTAACTGGGGTGGTGCTTTTGCTTGAGCGCTCCAATTTGTCAATAAACCGAGTGTCAGCAAGGAAAAAACTAGCAAGCGACTAGATGGCAACAGTGTTGGACTTTTGTGTAGAAACGAAACAAAATTAGGCATGAGCAATAACAAGGCAATTTGACTACAGAGGTATGGAAATTGTTTTATCTTAGGTTAAACTAAGCGCTAACAGGGTGGAGAGTTCATGGTACACGCTCCTATACGGTTATTGATAGCTGCTAGTGGGACTGGCGGACACGTGTTTCCGGCGATCGCACTGGCGGAACACTTGAGCGATTATCAAATCGAATGGCTTGGTGTGCCTAATCGATTAGAAACTCAGCTTGTTCCTAAGCAGTATCGATTGAATACTATTGCAGTTGAAGGTTTTCAGCAAGGTTTTGGAATTTCGTCTTTAGGTATTTTGGTAAAGCTTATTGGTTCAATTCTAGAAGTCAGGAAAATTTTACAACAAGGAAAATTTCAGGGAGTGTTCACCACAGGGGGTTACATCGCCGCACCTGCTGTGATTGCAGCGCGTTCCTTGGGTTTACCTGTGATTCTCCATGAAGCCAACGCCTTACCTGGTAAAGTCACTCGCTTTTTCGGACCTTGGTGTAGTGCGGTGGCGGTGGGTTTTGAAGTGGCTTCTGGGTATTTGCCCCGCGTCAAAACAATTTACACCAGTACTCCGGTACGTTCTCAATTCCTAGAAGAAGGAATTGAAGCATCGTTGGATCTCCCCATTCCTGATGGTGTTCCCTTAATCGTTGTCTTTGGTGGTAGTCAAGGAGCGGTTGCAATCAATAAGCTGGTGCGCCAGTGTGCTCATGCTTGGTTTGATGCTGGTGCTTGGGTTGTGCATTTAACAGGCGATAAAGATCCAGAGGCTGACAGCTTGAAACATCCGCAGTATATTAATTTACAATTTTATGATAATATGGCAGCGTTGTTGCGACGGGGGAATCTGGCAATTACTCGTTCTGGAGCCGGTAGTTTAACGGAAATGGCGGTGTGCGGAACACCAGCAATTTTGATTCCTTACCCGTTTGCCGCAGAAGACCATCAAACTTATAATGCAGAAGTTTTTACTTCAGTTGGTGCAGCGATCGCCTTTAAACAGTCGGAGTTGACAGCAGAGATATTGCAAAATAAGGTTTTGGACTTGTTGCAGCATCCAGAAGAATTGCGAAAAATGGGGGAAAAGGCGTTGGCGATCGCTGTTCCTGATAGTGCGGAAAAATTAGCGCAATTGCTGCGTGATATGGTGGAGAAGTGAAAACCAACTGCACCAGGCAAGAGACGTAATGGTGAAGAGGGGCGATCGCCATTGTTATTTTGACTTTTTACCGCCTTCTCCTTGTTGCGGAAGCAGTTACTCTAGGCGGCGGTGGAGTTACCCATTGGCAATTAAAAGTCTTATCAAGTAGATTCTTCAAGCTAATTACTTTTATTTTGCCGTCATAATATTCACCGTCACGACTTTGGATATTTATAATTTCGTAGCCCAGCCCATCAAGTTTTTCAGTGGAGATTTCTCCAAAGTAGTTGTATGAGTCATTAATCTGCTTGCCATTTTCTCCAATGGGCATCTCCCAACATACAATCTGGTGAGTCAATATCAGTGGATGATTAAACTCGTCACTTGGTGAAAAACTGTACTTGTACTCAAGAGCTTTATGAACGTTCTCTGCTAAACTGTTTTCCCCGATACTGACAGCAACGCTATCAATTCCCATGCTAGAGAAGGTTCTTGGACGAAGCCAAAGATGAGCATATTGTGAGTCAGCAGGGGCAAGGTGAGCAAACATCGTATACAAGGTTCCAACCGAATACTCTTCTCCAATTCCAGGTTCTACAAGCCACTTCTCCTTTAGTTGTTCGATATCTTGTACCTTAAACCGAGGTCTGTCTTGAATCCCTTGCTTTAGTGCATTCAGCTTGTTAGTATAAGCCTCTAGTTTAACATCTTGAGTTTCCTTATTTAGCCTATCCACCAGTTCTGCAAAAACTTTAACATCTCTTTTGGCTGTATCAAAAAACTGTTTTATCTTTTCGATAAAAGAATCATTATTAAGAATTTTTAATGCAGCTTCAGTCAAGGAATTTCTGTTTGTTACTACATCGAAACTACCATTGATCATAAGAATGTAGTGACACTGTGCATTAGACGTGCCAACCACTGCGTAGTCGGCTAGTTTGCTATGTTCAAATATTTCATTATATCGACAAATTTTCACTCCTTCTGAGCAGATAAATACGCCTCTTTGATCCGTCAACCTAATTCCAGACTTTTTCTTGCCTTTTCTATCCAGCTCTTCATACTTTTCATGTGCCCGACGATTGCCATCAATTGCTAGCGCCAAACAGTAAGTAATGCCTTCAAACGTAAAAGTTGCAGCACTCCTTGCCGAAAATCTACCTGCGCTTAGACTTGATACTTCAGCAGGGCTGCTTATCACTAAATCATTAGGCTTTTCCAAGTATGGATATCCTGCATCAATTTTTTTCAAATAATCAACTTTTCTATCTTTTGTCCACAGGTACAATTCACACTGGTCATTGTATCCAGCAGACTGTTTAAAGCTTTCTGCTTTCCTAGCTGGAAAATCAGTTTTATTTGGGTGGAGAATTCTCATGTCTCCATGTCTTGTGTTAAAGCGTATGTAATGTTTTAGGTATGACCATTTGGTTATACCATCTTCTTCTGAGTTGTAAAAGTCAGAAAACTTTTCTACCTCTAAACCTTGAACAATCATCATTGCCCCACTAGAAAAGCCGTTACGGAAAAACTCTTTTCTCATATGGTCAAGGATAGTTACTGTTTGTTTATTCGGTCTGGGAAATAAATTTATTAAGGTTTCCCAGGGACTATTATCTGAGTTCGATTGGATGTCGTATAGAGGATTTAAGTTATCCTTAGGGTTATCTATCGATATTGAGCGCCAGTGTTCCTCATCCCTACAGCGCGTTATCAAAGTAAATTTTTTTGAAGCGAAGCACAGCTTTGAGCCTTGGCACTTGTAACCTATAAATTCACCCGGAATTTTAGTAGATTTGCCTATCGAGAAAAAGGCTCGGTAAGAGGTTATCCCATTGATAATTTCTGTTTCGCTTAAACCACTACCATTGTCAAAGAATATAAATCCTTGATACTGCAATAGGGGATAAATCTCAATTCTCGATGCTTTAGCATCATAGGAGTTAGATATCAACTCACGGATTACTTCACAAGGATCTTTGCGATTAACTGAAAGCTCAGATAAGACATGTGTATAAGATATATCTGGATACTGTGCCATGCGAACTAGCTTATAATCATTTAGATAAAATTATCGCTCTCATTCTATTATAAATAATAATACATGCCCTCAAGCAATATTACTTACGGTGATGATCTGTAACCAACCTCAAGCAACCCTAAGCGTTCGCATTTTTTTCAGATGTGATCGCTTTTTCGGAAATGAGCAGTTCACACTAGTTCTGGTCATCAAAAGGTCTGTTATATACGCTTATATCTAGATATACTTTCACGCCTCAAAAACCCCTGCTAACCCAAAATTTATCCTACGGGCAGGATTGATTATTTTTGATTTTGGATTTTGAATTGGAGCGTAGCGACGGTCACCCCTGTCCATCTAGCACTTTTGTACTACTTATGCTTTGGTAGCAATTTCGTCCCTTGTTTTTTGCTTGATACAATGCTTTATCTGCTGCGTTAATCAAAGCTTGTACAGAACCATTGTGAGAAGGGAAAATTGTAGCAATGCCAAAGCTGAGGGTGACATATTGCCCTACTGGAGAAGCGATATGTGGGAGATTGAGTTGTCTGACCTTTTTTTGGATAAATTGAACAACCTGTGTTGCTCCGTCACTGTCGGTATTAGGCAAAAGCACCGCAAACTCTTCGCCACCATAACGAGCGACTAAATCGGCTGGGCGTTTAACAGCACCACTAATTGCTTGAGCAATTTGGATTAAACAAGTATCACCAGCTGGATGACCGTAGGTATCGTTATAAAGCTTGAAATAATCGACATCGCACAAAATGAGGGATAAAGGATTTTGCTCCCTTGCTAACCGCAGCCACTCTTTTTTAAGGTATTGATCAAAACGTCGTCGATTGGCAATTTGAGTCAGTCCATCAAGCTTAGCTAGGCGTTGCAGTTCCTGATTGGCTATTTGCAACTGCTGGTAAAGTTCTGATTGCTGAATGGCTATCATTAATTGGTCAGCGACTGTCATAGTCAGTTCTACTTCTGAGTCCAGCCAGGTAGAGTGTTGTCCGCTTTTTCTTAGACTCAGGCTACCCCAAACTGTGGAGTCGATTTGTAATGGCACTATCAGCCATATTCCTGCATAGATTTGAGCAAACTTCTGGTTAACTTGATCATCTATAGTCGTAGGATCATCAATACGGACAACTTCTAATTTTTTGACTTGCTCGGCAATTTTATTCCCCTCATCTGGGATCTCCATTCCCAAGGCACTTGGTAAGTCAGGCGTTCGGAGATATTCTGCCACGTGCTTCCAGAGCTTTTGGCTTGGTATGTACTGAACAATTTGTACTTGGTTAGCTTGCAGGAGTTTAGCAATAAGAGCAGCAGCGGTGTTAAAGATAGTTTGCAAGTCGAGTGAGTTACGAATCGTTTGAATGACTCGATTAAGTGCCTTTTCTTTTTCTGCCTGCAATCGTAATGCTTCTTCTGCTTGTTTTATATCAGTGACATCTACAACAAGTCCATCCCAAACAATGCGTCCATCATCAAAACTACGGGGTGATGAACGAAAATGCAACCACTTGAGTTTGCCACTAGGCGTTCGTATTCTCAGTTCAATGTTGAAAACTGATAAATTTGTTATTGTCTCATAAGTCGCTTGTAGCAACTTTGGGTAGTCCTCCTCTACAAACTGGTTGAGGAGGAGATTCAAATTCCTTAAGGCGTCTTGTGCTTTGACTTCACAAATATTTTCTATGCCTGCACTAATGTAGTGTAAGCGGTAGCTGCGATTTTGTTCACGGGCTACTTGGTAGATTGCACCATGCGGTAGGTTATCACCGATAGAACGCAGCAGTGTCTCCCGCTCTGCTAAAGCCAGTTCTGCTCGCCTGCGCTCAGTGATGTCAACGGCGACACCGCCCACTAGCTGTTGCCCAGACAAACCTTTAATGGGAAACTCATACACCAAAAAATCGCCTACGGTACCATCTCGTCGGGGAGCAGTCTCGATTGCTTCCACAACCTGATGGTCGGCGGCAACCTTTTTGATATTATCAATCCACTGCTGGGCAAACTCCGCAGGATACAAATCAAATATACTTTTCCCGATTATACTGTCAGTTGCTTGCTGGATTGTGCGGAGGTAGCTTTGACTGGCATACAGCATCCTGCCCTCTGCATCTACTATCCAAGCTAAAGTTGGACTGTGGTTCATAAAAGCTTGGAAACGTTCTTCACTTTCCCGCAGGGCTGCTTCGGCTGCTTTGCGCTCATTAATGCCTATTAAATACCCCACAAACTCCACAGGATTGCCATTTTTATCTCGCACTAGTTTCACATGCTCTTCGAGCCAGCAATACGTGCCATCAGCACGCAAGAACCGATATTGGTGGGAGTGATAATTTGTTTCAAAATTTTGCGCTATATTTCTCAAGACGCGTTCAATATCTTCTGGATGAACGTGATTTACCCAAAAATCAGAGTTATCTAAAAAGTCTTGTGGCTGATATCCTAAAATTGCAGTAACGTTTTCACTGATAAAAGTAGCTCCATAATCCCCATTAGCTCTGGAACTGAAAATAACTGCTGGGCTAGCTGTAAGTAGATACTTTAAGCGATCGCGAACTTCGCGCAGTTCTGATTGTGTCCGTTTGAGGTTGGTAATATCTCGTCCTTCTGGAATCAGCAGCACCACCTCACCTGACTCATCTCGCACTGGCTTGAGCGAAAAGTCAAAATTTGTCATGACGCCATCAGCATCTGGTAAAGTAACTTCCATGCGGATGAATTGTCCTGCTGCGGCTTGGGCGATCGCCGCCTTTAAGTTCTCTTGGATTTCTACTGTACTACTCCAGCATGAAAGCTCCCAAAAAGGTCGGTTGATAGCATCTTCTCGTCGCGCCCTAATAAAATCCAGCGCTGTTTGGTTAACTTCCAACACTGTACCGTCAGGAGTGAGAAGCCCGATCAATTGGAATGTCTGTTCAAAAATGGCTCGGAATTTGCGCTCACTTTCTTGAAGTGCTTGTGCGACGCGTTGGCGTTCATAAAGTTCTTGCTGCAATTGCTGGTTTATCTTTGCAAGTTCTGCCGTCCGCTCCCTGACGCGCAATTCCAAAGTGGCATTCATCTGCACTAAAGCTTCTTCAGCCTGCTTGCGTTGAGTGATGTCAATTGCAGTACTCAGCACCAATCGCCTACCATCTAGAGTTCTGCCTAAAGGGGCAGAATAAAAGTCCCAAATACGCTGATTGCCGTTACGCGTGCAGACTGTAAATTCTCCTTCTGCGACACGATAATCTAAATTGTATAAGCTGTCAATGCCTACTTGGACAGATTCTTGACGCTGTTTGTAAGCTCGTTCTGTCCACTGGGCGATCGTCGGGATATCTTCACGCTTGTATCCAGTGATATCTGTCCAAGCATGATTAATCTGCACGACTTCTCCGTCCTCAGTATGAATCATAATGGGCAGTGGAGAGTACATCACAGCACGTCGGAATTGCTGTTCTGATTCCTGTAGTTTTTGCTCTGCTCTTTGACGCTGGGCTTCTACCTGGTTGATTGACTTAGCGTTCGACAAGATGAGAATCGAGAGTATGACGATTATGAACACGGTTTGCAAAGCGTGAATTAATATCTGGTCATAATTCTTGCTCTCAAGCCCCCAAAAAGTTAACCAATTCATTGCAGGCGGTACAATAACTGCCCAGGGTAATAGCCGACGTGCGATCGCCCCACCGATTGAGGAGCTGTTCACAGTCTGCATTAGCCCTTTGTCTGGATGGGTAAATAAAATCCCAACACACAGTACAATTAATGTCACAGCCATGAGGGGTATTGCCGTTGTGGAAACGTCAAACTCATATAAAACCCCTACTTCAAACAAATAACCAACCAGTGCTGATGTTGCGCTCAAAGCTACAACACAAATTAGGCTCTGAGCAAGCCAATTACACTGCCTAGTTTTTTGTGCTAGCAACAAAAGGGCAATCCCCAGCAGCACAAAATTAAATGCTGTAATTTCCGTCATTCGCCCTGGGTAGGGAGAGATAGAAGTTGGGATTCCATCATCAAACAGCAATTCATCAATGCCGAGATTCCATCCAACAAGATACTCGCCCAAAGTGAGTAAACCGATGGTTACTGGAAGCATTGCGCATCCTTGGGCAATGAGATAGAGCCACCGAGGAAGTCGTTGTCGCTGCAACAGTCCTAGCGATACGCCTATTAACAAGAGGCACACAGCTGTATTTGCCTTAATTGTGTAAGGACTGCCAGGGAAGCCATTCTTGAGTAGAGGAACGTCAAGCAGCCAACCCAGCAAGACACTGCACCCTATGAGGGTAACAAAGGCTACTGCAAATTGACCAACACGTTTATTCATTTGTAGTAAGATATTTGCTTCAAGTTGTTTGGCTGGCTGAGATCAGTGAGTCTTTTTTTAATTTGACTCAAAGCTAAGGAAAAGATCTCAATCCGTTTTTGCTGCCAAAAATCAACTGTGTTGTTGATTTGTTCTAACACAGCCAGAAATTGCTCTTGGCTCAATGCCCACAGCAAATTTTTTCTTCTTTATTTGTTTTATAATAATGAGTTGGGTATTCAAATTCATCTCCATAACATTTTTCACAAAATTTAGTATGCTCAATTTTCAATAGAGCAAAAATACCTTTTATATTTTGTAACAAATAACAAGAGACTAAAGTGTGAAAATACAATGTGATAATTTATACTTTTAAAAATTACATTTTCCACTTGTCAAGTTTTTGAAAAAGAATATTAGACAAAAGTTAGTACCAAAAAAAATTAAATTATAGTTGAATAATTTAATATTTCTAATTTAGATTTTAGTTGAATGAAAAGTATTTTTATTTATTATTATCAATAATATGTGAAACATCCTTGGCAATTACCAAACAAGAAATGTCTCAGAAACAAACTATGAGTCCTTGGAAATACAAACCCTGGTGGTGTCAGCCTTGGTCTATTCTTCTCACAGGCGTGACGCTGATAAGTGGTAGCTGGGTAATATTTAAGACAGTTTGGTTGACGGTTCTTGTCTGTGTGCCTGTATTGACATGGATGGGTTTCTTTTTGATCATTTGGCCCCAACTTGTGATCCGCAGTGGGATTTTAGAATCACATGAGGATGGGGTATGAACTACCCCACCGCTCTTGTCGGATGGGGAATTCTGCTTTCATCAGTTAACCACTTGAGCGCCATGACTGCGGGGATCATCCTGACCAGTTGTTGGTGCGACTGGTGCATTAAATTGGGAGACTTTCCCACTTGCTTGAGCATAAGGCAAAGGCGAACCAGCAACCAAAGCCTCCACGTTACTTGATAGAATGATGCGTGGTTGATCACCAATTGCCTGGGCGACAGCTTCCCCATCTTTATTTAAATACACGAAATGGGGAATGCCATCTACCCGATATTTCAACATCTCTGGCAACCACTTGGTATTATCCACATTCAGCATGACAAAATTGACCTTGTCAGCATACTGCTGTTCCAGTTGCGCGATATCTGGTGCCATTTTCTGGCAGACAGTACACCAATCAGCATAAAACTCCATAAACGATGGCTTACCATTGGTTAAAGCCACATCTATTGGTGTAGACTGTTCACCTAACTGAGCAAGAGTTGGAGAGGTTGTCTGAGTTCGCAGTCCCAAAACTAGAGCAACGCTTAGGGCGATCGCCACTATTGCGATTAAAAAATTTCTCAAGCGCGCCCCAACCTTAGCTTCGGATTTTTCTGGAGAATGAACAGGTGAATCGCTACTCATAACAGATTTATTAAAACTTATTAAGTAAGTACTACTCTTTTCAGTTTAACCTGCTGTGTTTCTTTGTTGGCGTTCTACCCAATCGGTGTGCTGTTCTCCAGGTGTCCTTGGCGGTTTGCAATAGAATAAGGATGTATCCCCAGATGCTTGGGGAATTCATTAAATGCAACTGTGAAAAAACGAGTCACTCTTTCTTTTCCCAAACGCGTCGTTCAAATGCCAGTCACCTACCGATTGGCAAGAGATTTTAACGTTGCTGCAAATATTATTCGCGCTCAGGTTGCGCCGAATCAAATTGGTAAACTGGTCGTGGAACTCTCGGGAGATATAGATGAATTAGATGCAGCGATTGAGTGGATGCGATCGCAAAACATCACTGTCTCCCAAGCTTTAGGGGAAATCATTATTGATGAAGATGTCTGCGTCCACTGTGGCTTGTGTACAGGAGTTTGCCCAACAGAAGCCTTAAAAATCGATCCCCAAACGGATAAGCTGACATTTACGCGATCGCGCTGCATTGTTTGTGAACAGTGTATTCCCACTTGTCCTGTGGAGGCAATCTCTACGAACCTTTAAAAAGGCGTGAAAATTTGCGACTTCACTTTATGACCGAGTGCTGTGTTGATCAATTTAGCTTAAAGACATCTGCTAGTACACCAGCATCTCCTACTAGCTTATGCTCTGCCGGAGAATCATAAACTACCAGTAGTGAAGGTACCCCAGCTATATCTTGAAATAGAGTCATTCCCTCAGCGTGGTCGTCCCTGTTTCCATATGGGATATCAAGCACAACCTCTGGGTAATTGAGAACATTTTCTCGTAAATTAACACCATTCTTCAAACGATAAACTTGCACAGGACCATCTAAATCCATTGTTGGTCCTGCTAAAATCAACAAGTCTTCACCATCTAAAAATAAATCCCGAATTCCCAAGCCATTCAAGAAGATAAAATGCTTCTTGTATCTCTTTTCCTCCTCTCCAATTGTCTTCAGTCTCAGCAGTTCGGGACTAGAATTTTCTAACTCTATTTCCAGCATCACAGACCAACCTCGCAATACTGGACCGCGCAAACCCAAAAAAACTCGGTTTTGATAAACGGCTATTCCCTCAATGTCAAAGCCATTATCTTTACCTGGAATTGTAGCTTTCACAAAAAAGCCCAAATGTGGGTCATCTGCCAAAGCTTCCATAAGCAAGTTACCTTGTTGCGTCACCTCAAGTTTGGCAGCCCTCAATTCTACATCAGGATTTTCTGGATGTGGGCATGATGGAAATAATTCACCATCGACCAGCGGAATACGTCCGATGATATAACGATTTGGTTCTGATGTAATTTTTGCCAGTCTTTTAATATTTTTTTCATCAGAATGTTCGGGTTTAGGTTTTTTACGTTTATAGCTATGAGAACCTATTAACCACAGGTAATAATCACTATATGCTAACCCTTCAATATCAATTTCCTCTTCTTCTGGTGCAGGTAAACTGATAAATCCGGCTACGTGAAATTGTTTATGTTCTGCGAAATTCTTGGCATCTACAAAAGATAGACGTTCAATAGTTGAGGTTTCATCTGACCCCAACCACAAATGCTTCTCCGGAGTTAGCAGCACTGCTGAAACATCTTTACGATGTTCTTTGAAGCTATCAGTAAAAGTTAGAAAAACTTGATTGATGAGAGATGAATTGTGCATTGCAAATAACCCCAAAGAAAATCATATCCAAAATGTAATCGTTATTAATATAACTTAAAATTCAGTGTTTTCCGCAAAGCCATGACGCTATCTCATCAGAGTCTGTCATTATAATAGTAGAAATATCTAACTTTCAGCAGAAATATATTTCTTAATAATTAAATAAGATAAAAGATAACAAGATATAGATGAAATTGTTTAACTAATGCTACCATTCAATAACCTCATTGAGTTAGGTGTTAGTATCTCAAGGTGTATCAATCAGAATGACATTAGCTACAAAACCGAAGGTCGAAACTCTAGGACATTACGCTTGTGACGCGATTCAAAAACACTTAAAGAAAACCTTAAAGTGGGAAACAGCAGTCAAAAAAGATAAAGATCCAGAAGCACTGCATCAAATGCGAGTGGGGATGCGTCGCCTACGCTCGGCTGTAACTGGGTTTTCCGCAGTTGTAGATCTGCCAAAGGCTGCGAGTGATAAAAATATCGGTAAAATTGCGCGTCGTCTTGGTAATCTCCGGGATTTGGACGTGCTCAAAGAGACTTTGGAAAACTTTGAGCGATCGCATTTACCTCGTAAAGAACAGGAGTCTCTAGAAACAGCTTTGGATGCGTTGGGTAAACAACGTGAAGAAGCACTGGCAGATGTGAAGTCAACATTAAAGGATGAGCGTTATAAGTCTTTAAAACAGACATTAAAGGAGTGGTTGGAGAAACCATCTTATCAACCACTAGCATCTTTGCCAATTCAGCAAGTCCTACCAGATTTACTTTTACCTGAGGTGAGTGAATTCTTTCTGCATCCAGGTTGGCTGATTGGTAGCCAAGTAGAGGGAGCGGAGATTGTTATTTCTAGAAACTGGGATTCCCAGAGGGTAGAGCAAGAATTAGCAACGAATGGGGACACTCTCCACAGTTTACGCAAACAAGCTAAACGCCTGCGCTACCAAATGGAGTTATTTACTGACTTATACGGCGAGTCTTATACGGCTTGTCTTGCAGACGTAAAAAGTATCCAAGAAATTTTGGGAGGAATGCAAGATAGTGTAGTTTTAGCCGAGTGGCTGACAGATGTCTTCAAGTCAGAAATCCACCTAGAGCTTCCTATCCTTGCTTCTTTGTTAGCTCAAAATCGTTACAAGTTATGGCAGCAGTGGCAACCTTTACAGCAGCGATATCTGATAGCTGAGACAAGACAAGGATTTCATTTAACAATAATGCATCCAATGTAAGGCTTTAACTGGCGAGTAAGCTGTTCCATAAATAAGCTTGCATTATCTGGGCGGGCTTTCCGGCCCACCGCACAAGTTTCAAGCCCCCAGATTGGAGAGCGCTTATTCTATGATTAGACCACAAATCGTAGGGTGGGCATTGCTTAGAGCCAATGTAATGGACATTTGAGATATTGGTGAGCAATGCCCACCTCATACCATTTTGGATTTTAGATTTGAGATTTTGGATTGTCAAAGAGTTATTCGTAATCGCTTTTAGCGCTAAGAAAGTCGCAATCATTTTTCACGCTTGGTATTACAGGAAACCACTTTATCTGTGGGCTTATTCTGAATTATGCGTTTTTCTCAAGCTTTGACAATTAAGTCGTTAAGCCTTTGACGATCGCATTTGCCATTGCCTCTGCATTATATAAATTCATATCTTTTTGCGAATCAATAAAACAACTTTCTATAAGAATCGCAGGCATCTTTGTATTTTTGAGGACAAATAAGTGGTTACCACTCTTAACGCCGCGATTAGAAAATCCTAGCTTGACAATTTCATTTAATACAGAATAAGCAATTCTACTGCCTTTTTCACTAATGGCAAACACTTCTGTTCCATGTGCTTGACCATCAAAAAAATTGAAATGTATGGAGACAAAAACATCAACATCAGCCGCATTAGCAATATCGCATCTTTTTCCTAGAGATTCTTTGACTGTATCAGCTTTTGATGGTTGACATGATATTGCTTCATGCCCTAAAGCTTTTAACTTTGCTATCACTCTATTACCGAGATATAAAGTGAAATTATCCTCAAGTTGTATCCCTTTAGCTCCAGTATCAGGAGGACAATTATGACCACTATCAATTCCAAATTTCATTTTCTACGCCTCAGATGATTTGGATGCTTCGTTTTCAGCAATTCTAGTTATAAATGTCAATTTATGTTAGTAAACAGTTTTTGGAGATTCTCAAAATTCAGTCTCAACAAATCAGTTGAGTACGTAAGCCCTGATTTAGTATTCGCAAAAATTCCCTATCTTCGGATAATCACTCATTTTTCCAGAAAAAACCAGGATACATCTACCTAATTCGATGTACGACTGGAAAACAGCGTCGGAGGTGAAGTTACGGTTCGAGGCGCGAAAATTCTTACATGCTCAGCAAATTTCAAAGTGCGGCGCTTTCATCTCACCCCCTTTTAGGGACTTCCAAATTAAAAAATATCCAACTTTTTCTTGTGGGATGGGATTGGCGATCGCCCTATTAACTGGGCGGGCGGGGACGCCCACCCCACAAGATGGATAATTTATTTCTTGGAAATCCCTTAGCAAGTCAAGAGTGTCACAATAAAGATGTAAAACGTTAAGCAGGCTTTCAATTTCAAGGCATGAAACGCATTATCCTGATTGCAGGTTTTGAATCGTTCAACGCTGACTTGTATCGGAAGGCAGCTTTTTTGGCTACGTCTCGTGTCAGTGATTTGGATATTCGCGTATTTAGCGATCGCGACATCACCACCAAACGCGCTGAGGTAGAAGCAGCACTGAAAGATGCTGATGTGTTTTTTGGCAGCTTGCTGTTTGATTATGATCAAGTGTTGTGGTTGCGCGATCGCATCTCGCACATCCCCATCCGCCTCGTGTTCGAGTCAGCATTGGAATTGCTGAGTTTAACCAAGCTGGGCGCTTTTGCCATTGGCGATAAACCCAAAGGAATGCCCAAACCAGTTAAATTCATCTTGGACAAATTCAGCAACGGACGAGAGGAAGATAAACTCGCAGGTTATATTAGCTTTTTAAAGATAGGACCAAAGTTATTGAAATATGTGCCAGTGCAAAAGGTGCAAGACTTACGCAACTGGCTAATTATATATGGTTACTGGAATGCTGGCGGACCAGAAAACGTTGCCGCATTATTCTGGACACTGGCAGAAAAATACTTAGGTTTAAAAGTTGGCGACATTCCCCCACCAGTCGAAACCCCGAATATGGGGTTACTGCATCCCGATTATCCAGGTTATTTTGAATCGCCACGCAAGTATCTAGAGTGGTATCTTGTGGGGCAGACGTCTCGCCTGCCATTGTCACAGGGCGGGCAAGATGCTCCGAAGTTTGCTCAACGGGGGGAACCCCCGCACGCAACTTCTCTCCACCCCACAAAGCCAGTTGTGGGAATTCTCCTCTATCGCAAGCACGTTATCACCAAACAACCTTACATACCCCAACTCATCCGCCATTTTGAAGCAGCTGGTTTAATCCCCTTACCCATCTTCATCAACGGTGTAGAAGGTCATGTGGCGGTGCGTGATTGGATGACAACCGACTACGAAACTCAGCAACGACAACTAGGAAATGTAGAAATTGCTTCGCTTTCTCCGGAAGCAGTCAAGATTGATGCCATTGTCTCAACCATCGGCTTTCCCCTAGTAGGTGGTCCTGCTGGTTCAATGGAAGCAGGGCGTCAGGTGGAAGTCGCAAAACGCATCCTCAATTCTAAAAATGTACCATACATTGTCGCCGCACCACTGCTCATTCAAGATATTTCCTCTTGGACGCGCCAGGGTATCGGTGGCTTGCAAAGTGTTGTTTTATACGCTTTACCAGAACTGGATGGGGCAATTGATACGGTTCCCCTTGGCGGTTTGGTAGGAGAAAAGATTTATTTAGTTCCTGAACGGGTACAACGATTAATTGGTAGGGTAAAAAGCTGGATTAATATCAAACAAAAACCAGCATCCGAACGGAAGATTGCAATTATTCTCTATGGGTTCCCGCCTGGTTACGGTGCTGTGGGTACAGCTGCTTTGTTAAATGTCCCGCAAAGTCTACTCAAATTTCTCCACGCGCTTAAAGAGCAAGGTTACACTGTCGGGGATTTGCCGGAAGATGGGGAAGAGTTGATTCGCAAAGTGAAACAGGCGGACGAGAACCCCACCCCTACCCTCCCCGCCAGCGGGGAGGGAGTTGAATTCCTCCCTGTGAACGGGGGGGTTAGGGGGGGTTCTACTGTTAATGTCCGTACCTTAGAAAAATGGCTGGGATATCTCCGTACATCCAGGATTGAGAAACAATGGAAATCTCTGACGGGTACTGGGATTAAAACTTATGGCGATGAGTTTCAGATTGGCGGTGTTCAGTTAGGAAATGTTTGGATAGGTGTGCAACCACCTTTGGGCATACAAGGTGACCCGATGCGGTTGATGTTTGAACGCGATTTAACGCCGCATCCCCAATATGCTGCTTTCTACAAATGGCTGCAAAATGAGTTTGAAGCTGATGGTGTTGTTCATTTTGGGATGCACGGCACTGTAGAATGGTTGCCTGGTTCTCCTTTGGGGAATACGGGTTATTCTTGGTCTGATATTTTATTGGGAGATTTGCCTAATCTATATATATATGCGGCGAATAATCCTTCGGAATCAATTTTGGCGAAGCGTCGCGGTTATGGGGTGTTAATTTCTCACAATGTACCGCCTTATGGTCGTGCGGGTTTGTATAAGGAATTGGTGGCGTTGCGGGATTTAATCTCGGAGTATCGAGAAGACCCAGAAAAGAATTATGCCCTTAAGGAAGCGATTTGTAAAAAGATTGTGGATACGGGTTTGGATGCTGATTGCCCGTTTGAGGATGCGAAGCGGTTGGGGATTGGGTTTACGCCGGAGAATGTCCGGATGTTTAGTGGTCATGCTTTTAATGATTATCTCGTGAAGTTGTACGAGTATTTGCAGGTGTTGGAAAATCGTCTGTTCTCTTCTGGGTTGCATATTTTGGGGGATGTGCCGAATCAGGAGGAGATGGAGGCGTATTTGGAGGCTTATTTTGCAAATGAACCGCCAAGACGCCAAGGACGCCAAGAGGAGGAGGAGAAGAGAATTAGAGAGTTATTGGAACAAACTACCGATGAGTTGAGGAATTTGTTGCGGGGTTTGAATGGGGAGTATATTCCGCCTGCGCCTGGTGGCGATTTGTTGCGGGATGGTGCGGGTGTTTTGCCTACGGGGAGAAATATTCATGCTTTAGATCCTTATCGTATGCCTTCGCCTGCGGCGTATGAACGGGGACGGGAAATTGGTCAAAAAATTATCGCGCAGCATCTGGAAGAACATGGGAGTTATCCGGAGACGGTGGCGGTGATGTTGTGGGGTTTGGATGCGATTAAGACTAAGGGGGAATCTCTTGGTATTCTTTTGGAGTTGGTGGGTGCGGAACCTGTGAAGGAGGGGACGGGGCGAATTGTCCGGTATGAACTTAAGCCGTTGGCTGAGGTGGGACATCCCCGAATTGATGTGTTGGGGAATTTGTCGGGGATTTTCCGGGATAGTTTTGTGAATATTATTGAGTTGTTGGATGATTTGTTTCAACGGGCAGTTGAGGCTGATGAACCCGAAGACCAGAATTTTATTAGAAAACACGCTTTGGCTTTGAAGGCGCAAGGGGTGGAAAATGTGGCGGCGAGGTTGTTTTCTAACCCGGCGGGTGATTTTGGTTCTTTGGTGAATGACCGCGTGGTTGATGGTAACTGGGAATCTGGCGATGAGTTGGGGGATACTTGGCAAGGTCGCAATGTGTTTAGCTATGGTAGGCAAGATAAGGGTCAAGCTAGACCAGATGTTTTGAACAAGCTTTTACAAACAAGCGATCGCATTGTCCAAGAAATCGACTCGGTGGAATACGGTTTAACTGACATTCAAGAATATTATGCCAATACTGGTGGTTTGAAGAAAGCAGCGGAAAAACAACGCGGTAAAAAAGTGACAACTAGCTTTGTGGAAAGTTTCTCGAAAGACACGACACCGCGCAATTTAGATGATTTGCTGCGGATGGAGTATCGCACGAAGTTGCTGAATCCTAAATGGGCGGATGCAATGGCTAATCAAGGTTCTGGCGGTGCTTTTGAGATTTCCCAACGTATGACGGCGTTGATTGGCTGGGGTGGTACTGCGGATTTTACTGATGATTGGGTATATGACCAAGCTGCTGATACTTATGCCTTGGATGCAGAGATGGCAGAGAAATTGCGGAAGGCGAATCCTGAAGCTTTCCGTAATATTGTGGCGAGGATGTTAGAGGCGCATGGGCGTGGTTTTTGGCAAGCTGGTGATGACAAGTTGCAGAAGTTACGCGAGTTGTATGAGTTGACGGATGAGGAACTTGAAGGAGTGAAAATTTAATGAGCAGGGCAAAAGCAGCCAAAAAGCAAAAACTGGCTAAAAGAATTATCAGCTGGCTTACATATGACACAATTTTTGCTCTGCTTCCATTAGGTATATCAATTCCCCTCACAACTTTAGCAGGAAAACTATCAATTGAAGCTTTTACCAAATCTCCAGAAATCCTCTTTTTTTCATTAATGATAAGTGCAAATTCTATGAGAGATATAAATGAAATCTCTGCTCCTATTGGAAGGGATCTCACATTTACAATTTTTAGTCTGAACTTCCCCCCTATCAAAAAGAGCTAACTCTTACCCAGAGCGACTTTCAAGGTTTTTTGAATCGCTCTTACTGGGTACAAATTGTCAAAGGGTCTTGCGGAGCGAGTTTGAGGCGTTGACCCCCCTTTTTTAGCTTACCACAGATGTACCCTTAAATGCAGACTTTACATGGGTACGGTATTTCAAGTATAAACGCTCGTAATCATTGTGTGCCAAAGCTTAGAGGTCTGTATAGTACATTTGCACCCGGGGAAGTTCAGTTTAGTTCAGCATTACTCTTAGGTGCAGTTACTTCAGCAATTCTTTATGGCAGCTTGCTGTATGACAGTATTATCGGTCCAGGTTCAGAAAATTTTCGTGAAAGACTTTTATGGGTTTCTATAGGGTTGCCTTTAGTTATGTATATTCTTGGTACCCTAGTTGAGGTGTTAATTGGGAAAATAGAGGAAAAATAATGAATATTTTCATTAATGTCAGGACTTACGCAACTGGCATAAAGCGCGGGTGGGCAGACAGGGCAAACACATCTGAACATGACAAGCTTAATGTAGTGTGAGGGATTTGCGCTTCAAGGCATTCTGGCAGAGAGGCGATCGCCAACAGCAGATTCTGACACAGAGGCGATCGCCATAGACCTTGCAACATATGTTTCACATGGTCTATCTTAGTTAAACCATCATTTTCCGGCTGAAAAATTCGATAATCGCGTTCCCCAGAATTTCTCAGTTTCAGGATTTACATATATACAGCTAACTATACCAATTCCTTTGACGATATCATGTTCATTACCACTATATTGTCTCCTGACTATCTCTATTTCTTCAGAAAACCTTTTATCTAAAACCGTATCATCAAATATAATATAAGCATCCTCCGACGTCACAATTAGATTTTTCACATTATCCCAAAGTAAACGAGGAGTTAGTTTTTCATTTTTTAAGTAATTATTAATTTTATCATGACTAATGTTTTCTAAGTGTTCTGCTAAATTAGTAAGAGTATAGTTGATTTGACTACTCAGTAGATACTGGCAATAATCTAGTTTTGTAAATTTCATATAGCAGTCCTAAATGATTTGTGAAAAAGCATTAAAGCGATATGCTTGATAAAAGCAGTATCAGTAAAGTGCGTTCTTGAGCAATGGAAGAATTAACCGATTTTATTCAAGGAAAACCAGACCCCAGAGAATTGAAACGGGCGTTAGCCGTACAGATGGTGATGCAAAACTATACTCATTTCCAGATTCGAGATATTCTGCAGGTGTCTGTAGGGTTTGTTACCAAGTAGAAACAGGCTTTCTTTGAGGAAGGAATAGCAGGACTGGTACTCAAGCATCAAGGTTCTAGAGGCTATCTTACACAATCACAAAGGCAAGCGATCGCCGATTGGCTTAAACAGAAAAATTACTGGCATCTGCCAGAACTCAAGCAGCATGTAGAAGATAGCTATGGAGTAGTGTTTGAGTCCAACCAAAGCTACTACGATCTGTTTGCACTTGCAGGTATCAGTTGGAAAAAGACGCAGAAAAGTAACCCGAAAAAAGACCCAGAACTGGTAGAGAAAAAAACGGGATATAATAGCCTAGTTGGATGCTCATAGGCGTGAGATTGTTTCTGGACAACTTGTGGTGT
This sequence comes from Scytonema sp. PCC 10023, assembly GCF_963920835.1. NCBI lineage: Bacteria > Bacillati > Cyanobacteriota > Cyanophyceae > Nostocales > Scytonemataceae > Scytonema > Scytonema sp. PCC 10023. The sequence continues at coordinate 106,359 of NZ_CAWUDP010000016.1, read as the reverse complement.
TCTCCGCGGATGAGTGCCATCTGTTATGGGGGGATATCTGTGGGTATATATGGGGTCAAACCTCGGAACGAATTGAAGTCCCAATTATTAATGAGCGGCAAAAACAAACATATTTTGGGGCACTTAACTACAGAACCCAAATAATTTGGCACTCGACATTTGCTTTCACTTTCTTAACACTACCAAACTTTTTATTTAATTTTAAAGAGGTACAACAATGCAAGCTCTTAAAAAGATCACTTTAGTGGTGCTGCTATTCATAGCGCTGCTTTTATGGATTCAAGCCCCAGCACGAGCTTTTAAGATTCCTATACATGAAGAAATCACCAGAGAAGCGCTCGCTGCTACCCAGCCTGTGGTTGATGGTGAGAGGCTCCAATTTTCAGAGGTGGCCATCCGGCAGATTGTCTTTGCTAATAAGGATACGGATCAACTAGTCAACCAGTTTGACCCTGAGAAGCATTTTGACGGTGAAGACTTTCTAGGTGGAAGTAAACGACTCATTCGTCTTAAAGAACGAACTATAACTAAAGTTACAAATGAAGATCCAAACGCGTTCTCAGCCCAGAATGATCTAGGTGGAGCTTTGCATACTCTACAAGACTTCTACGCTCACAGTAATTGGATAGAACTAGGGCATAGCAACCCTGGCATCAACGTTAAACTAGGACTTGAGGAATAGACAGTAAGGGAATCTACTTTGTTTTGCGACAAAAACAGGGGACATATATTCGCGCTTGGTGATCAATCATACCAACGATTACAAACTTTAGGATTAAAACCTGGAGTATCATTCTTTATCCAGAATGTTCAATTTACGAAACAAAAAGGATTTGGAACATTTAATCTTGCTGGATACTACCCACGGAAATATCGGGGCAAGGTCGAACCCTCTGGATGGTATTTACTCACAAACTTGGGCAGTTTGAAAGCAGCTATTAAAGCGTTTAAATGTCGTAGTGGTATTGAGGCTAGTTTCACGGATTGTAAAACTGGCGGTTACAATTTGGAATCCACTTATGCAACTGGTCAACGTTTAATCGCACTGATTTTATTGGTGGCGTTCGCGTTCGCGTAGCGTGTCCGGAGGACTCAGCGTGCGCGAAGCGCTCTCGCCTACAGTTGTGCAGTCTTAACTGGTCGTACATCAAGACAGATTGGTCTACAAAAATATGTTGGTCGTCTTCAAGAATTAAAACGTTCTACGCGCCGACATAGCGCATTTTGGATTGGTTTATACGGTTGTTTATGGGTGGGTGCAATGGAATTTTGGTCAGATTTGGCGATTGCCCAAAGGGCACTGCGCTCCGCGCCATCGCTCTTATGCGATTCAAGCCCCATAAGCTGCCTCATTTTCAGAAAGGTTTACGCGCTATGGCGCTTATTCAGTCAGCATTATAGCCTTCCTGTCACCCCGTCAGCCGGAAACCATTACAGAGATTGATATACATTAAATCTTAAGAGCACACACCCGAAACTTCTGCATCTTGATTCTTTCACTTTTATGGTACATATGAACTAAAAAAGACTGCGAGGCAATCAAAGATGCGAACGCGAGTGCGTGCCCAAAGGGCATTGGCATGGAGTGCCCGCCTTCTTGCGATGCTCCCAGAGGGAGCCGCCCAAGGGGCGATCGCTCTGCATTGAAATGAACTTTGAATTACATTTTTGTAAAACTAAGCGGATATGGGTGGGGCTTGATACCCATGTTTCGCTTCGCTACACGGCAAGGGAGCAGGAAGCATTCTCCCAGCGAGAGAGCAAAGGTGCTCCCTTGCTTCTTTTGGTCACCAACTCTCAACTACCGTTGCCATGAACGATTTCTACCAAACTCCCACAGTTTTTGCAACAAAACCCTCAATTTGGTAGTAGAGACTTATATGTAGCCGAGAGTTTGTAAAACGGTAGACTCATCTGGTAATACAAACTTAAATTCTGAACTGCTCCCGCCAGTAATTCGCTTTCCCGGAAAGCTACGATTGTTGCCCGCACAGATTTTTCCCGATAATAAGCATGAACTCTATCTGCTAGGTGATTGTGTAAGCCAGCAATAAAACTGTTTGGATCGGGAGTGGGGTAGTACAGGATTGTCTCCGGGTTAGCTTTTGAGAACCCAAACCCAAACGCCCAGCAGCCATCTAACAGTTTCAAAGCTGGTGGTGACAAAATTTTTGAGAGTTGTTTCTGTACATCAACTTCCTGTAATTCCTTTTGAATTATTCTTGGATACAACTCAATGCTGCTACGACCATCCAAGTAAAAATCAAAACCGACTACCATTAGACTGAGATAAGCAATTAGCGCTCGCAACTCTTCAGGCGGTTCACATAAAGCCATTGCTTTTTCTACTTTTTCTGGATAATTCTGAATAACAAACCAAACTTTCAGACGCGAAGCTGAAAGCTCATTTCGCAAGTCAACTCCCACGAGTATTTGTACAACTTTGTGAAAGTCAAAGTTATCTCCTAAAAACTCCTGCATTAACTGATAATTCAATTGAACATCATTCCTTGCTTCTACTTGGCGGCAGAAGTCAAGTATTGTATTGAATTCTTCGGAACTTGGTTTGGCGTAAAACAGATTAAACCGAATGGGGTACAAATCGTTCTTCCCAATCTTGCAGGAACACTCCAGTCCCCAACCTTTCGCTTGTTTCACAAAATGCTCAAAGATATCTAGTGGATAGACGTCTTCAACTTTAAATGCACGTTTGTGTTCGCCAATATAGTAGAGGTTATTATCGCTATCGAACGAAGCGTTATTGTCAGTGCTCATTGCTTAAAAATTTTCAATTTCTGCCAAGTATCAAAATTGGACAATAGCTATTCCTATTAGCACATTACTACCCGTTTTCATACTCCCTATAGCGATGCCTGAAAATTGTGCCAGATGAATTCCTAACTCATGCTAATAATTGCATGAGTTAGGAAATAGACAATACTATCTCCTTTCACTGAAAACTAGTAGAAGATAAAGATGCTAATAAAACCATGTTGATGTTATGCTAACATAAAAAAAATCTCAAGATTAATGATTAGGCTTTTCTCTTCAAATTAGCAAAGTCTATCAAACAAACTGATATCAACTAAAGGTATAGCTTTGTTGTAAGGGAGGAGATTTTTTGAAAAAATAGAGAAAAATTTAGCAAGGTTGCGAATTGCTAACGGAATTTTGATAGAGGAATCGTACAGTGGAAAATTACGTGACTGAAAAGAAATCCAATACCTCCGAGTACTTGCAAGAAGTACGTAGCTATTACGACACAATGAACCCACTGATTATGCAGTATGTGGGCACAACTTACCAGGCAGCTCTACTGATAACGGACTCGGAGGCTCACCCATCTTGTGCTAGTAACCTTTATTTTGCGTCTGAAGCAGGTATTCAACCAGGGAATCGTGTTCTTGATGCCGGATGCGGTAATTGTGGTCCTAGTATTGACATTTGCCAGAACATTCAGGGAGTCAAGATTGATGCTATCACCCTGTCTGAGGTTCAAGCCAATACAGCTAGGGATTTGGTGCAGAAGGCGGGACTTGCTGAGCAAATTCAGGTTCACGTCGGTGACTTCCATCATCTCTCCTTTGCCAAGGAAACTTTTGACGTTGTGTTTTTCTTTGAATCGGCTGGATACTCCTACGACTACCAACAACTTTTGACTGAAATACACCGAGTCATTCGTCCTGGAGGAAAGCTATACATCAAGGATATTTTCAGAAATGAGCCTCCTTTATCAGAACAAGAACAGCAGGCAATTTCAGACTTCAACCAAGTTTATCGTTACAAAACCCCTCAGATGAGCGAGATGATTGAGGTGATTTCAAGAGTTGGCTTTCAAGAAGTTCAGGGTCGCAATGTGAGTGACATGGTTAACACGCAAGAGTTTAATAAAGCAATGCTTGAATATAGAAACGGATCGCTAGTTTTGACAGAATTTGGAAAAGTCCATTACCGCGAACTTTCATGTTTTCCTATGTACTATGGAGAAATCAAGGCACAGAAGCCTTTTTAAAGCTGGAAGGTACCTCAAATGTTGCATCAGTATCAAAAATCGGGTGTCTTGCCATTCGTTCAAACAGTTAGTTTTTCAGGTCTTATTTAAGAAACTGCAAAAAATGAGGTTACGGTCGTCTACCTAGAGTCATAAAAAGGAACGGCACTGTCAAGTTTCTGAACTCAAATTCCCAAATCGCCCTCGATGGAGCAGCAAGATGAATATACTTGATAGTCAGTTGTGGAAACAATTTTGGACAATTGCTAAACCTTACTGGTATTCATCCAAGGAAGGAGGAAGAACATTACCGCAGCTTTTATGGTCGTGGTCTATGTTAGCTTTACTGCTGCTGTTGTTGCTATCGCTCATTAGCATCAACGCATTCAGCACTTATGTAAATCGAGACTTGATTGACGTACTTGAACGAAAAGATGCTTTCAATTTCTTTCGCCTATTACTTCTTTACATGAGTTCCCTAGCAGTTTTGACACTGCTGACAGCATTTTCTGAATACCTTCGCAAAGAACTCGCCCTTGACTGGTATAAGTCGCTGACCAATTATACCGTGGATCGATATTTTCACAATCGGGCTTACTATCAAATCAACTTTGAGCCTGACATTGACAATCCAGATCAGCGTATATCCCAAGAAATCGAGCCAATACCCAATATTTTTCTAGATTTTTTGTTCATTGTTCTCGAAAGAGCGATCGTAATCATTGCTTTCGTTGGGATTGTCTGGTCGATTTTTCCACTCATGGCAGTTATTCTGATTCTTTATTCTATCTTTGGCAACGTTGTTTCAATTTTCCTGAGCCAACAAGTCAGGAAGATTAATCCGGAAAAACTTGAAGCCGAAGCAGATTTCCGCTACTCCTTAACTCACATTCGCAACAATGCTGAATCTATTGCTTTTTTTCGGGGTGAGGACCAGGAATCCAGTCTAGTCAAGAAAAAATTTGCTAACCTCGTCCAGAACACCACTCGGATGATTGAGTGGCAGCGAACTCTACAATTGTTTACCAACGGATATCAGTCTTTTCTCTTGGTAATTCCGTTTGTGACGTTAGCACCTTTATATTTTTTCAATCAAATTGAGTTAGGAGCAGTTTCCCAAGCAATCTTAGCTTGCGCTCAGGTTGCAGGTTCATTATCCGTGATTGTGTCTCAGTTTGGCTCTTTCGGTGCTTTTACTACTTTGATTAATCGTTCAGCTACTTTCTTGGATGCTTTGGAAGCAGTGACGGTACAACAAGAGTCTGGCAGTACCATTGAGACAGTGGAAGAAGATCGTCTTACCCTCGAACACATCACATTACAAACTCCCAACTACGAGCGGATTTTAGTTCAGGACTTGTCAGTCTCGGTAGAACCTGGTGGGCTGCTGATAGTCGGTTCTAGTGGTTCTGGCAAAAGTTCTCTGCTACGGGCGATCGCAGGTTTATGGAACGCTGGTGAAGGTCGTCTAGTGCGACCAAACCCAGAAGAGATGTTGTTTTTGCCCCAAAGTCCCTATTTAATTTTGGGAACTTTGCGCGAACAGCTGTTATACCCCAATAGAAATCGAGGAATGACAGATCGAGAACTTGAACAAGTGTTGACACGGGTTAACCTCCAAGACTTGCTTACCAGAATTGGAGGTTTTGATGCAGAAGTAAATTGGGAAAATATTTTGTCACTGGGAGAACAGCAACGTCTCGCTTTTGCACGACTGCTGGTCACTCGTCCTCGTTACGTTATTTTAGATGAAGCAACAAGTGCTTTAGATTTGCAAAACGAGGAAAATCTCTATCAGCAGTTGCAACAAACCGGAACAACTTTCATCAGCGTTGGCCATCGCCAGAGTTTGTTGAATTATCATCAACGTGTTTTAGAACTCTCAATGGATTCCAGTTGGCGGCTTGTTCCATCTCAAGACTATCACTCTGATTCGAGTTGGGAGTCGTAAAGCGATAGAGAAGAAGCTTAAAAAAATTCGTACCCTAAGCTAAGATTTGAGAACACAACGCACAATTAACCAGAACAAGCGCTTCACTTTACATTACATAAAAATTAGATTCTTAATTTACTCATCCAGTTATCGGGAACTACAAATCCAAAGCTCCATCTATTTGACTTTGTAGCATTCACGATGCAGTGCCAAAATAATCTTTCTGGTTCTTGCTCGACTTTAAAAAACCTAACTATCTTAGGCTTTTCATAAAGAGTCACTACTTCTTTGGTGTCAGGATTCATGTAGCGGAAAAAAGATTTTTCGTTTTCAATTGATTGAAAATTATCAAAATCAATGAGGTACATCCTCCATCCTGGTTGTGATTCATTTGTATGCCATAACCTATAGGCATTCGGTGGATACCACAAGCTTCCTGAAAATCTAATCTCAGTCTCAAAGTAATTCTCAAGTAGTTTGAGTATTTTGAATTTAGTTACAAAATACTCTTCATATAAAGGATGTTCGACATGAAGATCGAGGTTAATTAAATGGAAGTGACGCTGTACGCGCTCGGCCTTAGGGAAGGAAATATTTGAATTCAACCATGGAGCCATAATTTCATTGTATTGCTGCTGAAATTCAGGTGCAGCAGGAGACAGAGAGGCAAAATTAAAATCGTCTTCTCGAAAGCTTTTTTCATACAAATCCATGTCCACTGTACTCGGCTTAATTTTAAGTTTTTCAAATTCGCGAGCTATTTCCTCAAATCCTTCGAGTGCCAAAAAGTCAAATTCATAGTGATAAAAGCGGGTCGAATTTTCACTTGGCTTGGCTTCAGAATTCTTTAATGAAACTGCGATACCATTTTCTTCTCCTTTCTGGCTGTTTTCCTTGGCATAAGTCGTTGATGCTTGTACCATATCTTCCAGGGTAAAGCAGTAGCCGTTTCGTCTTCCTAATTTGATAATTTCTTGGGGGCTAGTAATAGCCTTCATCTGTTCTAACAATTCTTCTGTTTTAAGGCTGGCTTCATAAAATTCTAAAAAAGCTTGATTTGACATAGTTGCCTCGGTCAAATTTTTTAAACAATATAAAAGGATGTTTTCTAAGCATTATCCCAGACATCCTCTTAGCAAAAAGATAATTTTAATAACTTCGTTTTATCTTTGGCGGTGGATCGAGTAAAAGAGGTGAAGGAACTTGCTCCGGATACGCCAAGCGCAAAAAGTGCATTCCGATCCCTGCTAATCCAAGCATCAAACCGGGCAATACATCGTTACTACCAGTTCCGCAAATCCAACGTCCAGCCTTTTCAAAATTGCGCCACTGCTCCTGAGCTTGCACGTTGACTTCCATCTGTAGATAAGGTTCGTCTCTGAGCTTGGCAAACCGCAGTAAGACCTCTGCGTTACCTGATTTTCCATGACATAGCGAATCATTTCCCAGCTTTTGAAAATTACGCAAAGTTGCATTGAGAGCCGTGTAAGCATCTCGTAAGAGATCGTCGTCTGTTTTTCCTAAAGTTGCCCAACTTGCAATCCGGCTCAAGCCAATCCCCGCCGCGCCGCTGCACCATGCGTTAGCATAATGCCTTCCATTTGGGTTTAATGCGATCGCGGATGTCCGCAAGTCATACCAATCACGCTCATTTGGATCGAATTGGCTGGCTTCGTAGGCAAAGGTTTGACGACCCGCTGTCATATATTCCGATTGGTTCGTGTAGCAACCGAGGCAAATAAGTGCCCAACCAATTCCACCCGCCCCGTGGGAAAAGCCAGTCAGATTACCCTGTGCTAACTCTGGTGGATTGTGAAGCCAACTAAGAGTCTCGTTTTTGTCAATTGCCTGCTTAAGTAAGTGTTGAGCACAAAGATGAGCACAGTCGAGCCCTTTACCAGAAGTAGCCTCTGCTAAACTCAACATCACGGGAATAATTCCAGCGACGCCATGCAAAATATCAAAGTACCGATCTTCAGGAATGCGCGGGATGAGTTCATGACTCAAGCTGACAGCTAAATCAAGTAATTCTGGATTATTCCATAGTTCAGCTAAGTGAATCAACAAGTAAATCAAGCCAGCAGCGCCCTGAAAAGCCCCGAGCGTTTTAGTATTGCATTGCTTTATGGAGTATGCTAAAGCCCGCTCTGCTGCTTGGCGAAATTCTGGCTGTGGTTGAATAGCATCAAGGTAAGCTAAAAATAGACAGATTCCTGCTGTACCGTCATATATATCTGCACCGATATCTACAAAGCGTTTTCCAAGGGCTGTAAATTCATAGGTTTTCCAAGGGGCTTTGCTAGAGGCTGGTTGGAGCATGTCTAACAATTGCCAACCAATGTCTCGGGCATAATTAATGGCTGATGCAATGAAATATGGGCTATTAATTTCCTCAGTAGACAAGCTGGTATAAATATACTGATTTTGCCGAACTCGGTTTTCTGTAGATAGTTTCTGAATTCGCCTGATTGCATTGTCTACTGGTGAAATTGCCAGAGTATTTGGTAAAGGCTTGTGGTAGTTATAAATCAACTCATCACTGCCAGCTGCCTTGGCTGTAAAGATCGGAATGTCTAGTTGCCACATGGCAGCCAGTTCCAATTCAGCCACCCGACCTTCTTCATCCCACTGTCGCCGATGTTCCATTAAAGTGTTAAAAAGCAAATCCACTTGCAGTGGGTCGGCAAGACATTTAGGGTGTCGAGCCGCAACGATTAACTTAAAATAAGCTTGCGTTCCCCAATTAATAAAACGAACTAATGAGGAAGAGAATAATTCTTTGAGCAGGCTTGCAGCTTTATTAGGCTTTTCTTGAAACCAGTTATAAACCCGGTTAAACCCGTCTACAATGTAGTTTTTATAATCCTGCGGGTTGACTAGCTGACCGTTATAATAGATACGATTTGTTGGTTCTGATTCAACCCAAATACCACTTTGATATTTCACCCCCACTGCCAATGACATGTGGCTATCATTTAATTTGGGAACAACAAACGGTAACTGGTAAGATTCACCCCCGCTGTAGCCACTTATCCTCATTTCGCTGCTAGCATCAACTGCATTAGGACGGGGCCATTCCAGCATGGCAGTCTTAAACACTGAATCGAATACAGTGTCTGGCAATCCGTCGCGACCCTGCGGCAGCACTTCTAATGCAGTTTCGCAGTCACAGATGAAGGCGTTACCATTGTCAACGAGTATGTTTTCATAATGCAAATCGCCACCACCCAGAATATGGAATATGGCTAAATATCCCCCTAGTTGATTGTAAAATCTCTCGATCTCCTTCTCACTTTGGACGTTGTTTCCACCAGAAGGAATAAACTCTGCATAACCATAGCCATCTTTACAAAGCACTTGATAAGTCGCAAACTCAAGAACTTCATCCCTCGTTAAATTTTCCAGCAAACCTTGCATTGCTGCTTCAGATTTAATACAACGAGGTTTGTAAACAATAGTTGCTTTTTCTAAGTGGGTTAGTTCTAGTTCAACGATGACTACAGTTTTGCCACCTGCATGGTAATCAGATTTGCCTAACTTTATAGATTTAATCTGTGATATTTGTTTACCACCGAAAAACTTAGAGCTGATTTCATCGCAATCGCTTGTCAAATGTTGTATCAACTCTTTACCTAGAATGCATAGAAAATTGGTAACTTGAGCCAACCAACGTCCTAGAACTGGAAATTTGCAATAGAAGCGATGGTAATCCTGCTGGCTATTAAAGTTTTCTTCAAAATAAGCAATATACGCGTTTGTATCATCAGGGGATTTGGTAATCTTTTTTATCGAGCAGTAAACATTTATGTCTGCTTCAACGGCCCAGGTCAAAGCCATTTCAAAACGATTGAGGAGGTGAAGCTCTATATCGCTCAATACTTGCGAATTAATTTTACACCGCTCTGCGGTTAGATTAATGGTATCGCATACGGCTTGCAGTCTTATGTGCAGTATTCGCAAAAACGGTTCGCAAACTTTGGCGAATTTTCCGTAGTAAATTTCAGGGAGACTCCAGCGACTTGCAGAAAAATTGTCTTTTGGTAAGTCTAGGGTTACTAGTGCCGCTTGATAGACTTCTAACCATTGACTGTGTGGTTGGATAAACTTTTGCCTGTCTGCTTCAGATAAGTTAACCAAATTTAGTTCAAAGAGTTTATAGTCAGTTAATAGCTGTCGCAGTTCTTCGGCTATAGATAGATCGACACTCCCCTCTTGATACGACTTCTTAATTAATTGTGTGGCTAATTTGCCTGCCAGATCTTTGATGTTCCAAGTATCAAAAGCACTGATCTGTATGGCGCTAGCAGCCTGTGCTTCACAAGCAACCAATTGTTTGACGATGAGAGAACGCTCGGACAGGTTGCTAGCTCGACAAGCAAGGTCAAGCAGAACGGAGTTACTAAGCATAGCAGAGTTACCGGAGTTAAGTTCGCCAGCCTCTAAGTGCAATGTAGAAGAACTTTACCAATTAGGCTAGCCTCACAACTTTTAATGTGACGCTAGCCGGGAGAAAATTTTTTAGACTACTACTGTTAAATTGCTTTTACAGTAACTACTTTGTCGTTCCATCACAGATTACGGTATAAGGCCCAAAGCTGCAAGTGGAAGCACACTGAGCGACTATGTTTAGTTCACCTAAGGCATCATTGAACAAATTAACAAAGGATCGATCCTGCTTTTCCACTGATGTGGGTAGGACTAGTTCGGTGTCCGCTGGAATCCCAAAAGCTTCGGGAGAAGCCAAAAGCTCTTCACGGAAATCAGCGTCGATTGCTGCTTTGTGCAACAACTGTTCCAAGTATTCTGCAGAGGGTTTCTGAAGAAGATTCGCAGACATATAGTTCCTCCAGTTCAGAGCGAAAATGAGAAAAGTGATTTAACTGCATTTAGCAGTCGTTAAATCGAATCAGTTCACTAGAATACGGGCTCTATGAGAGCTGCATAAAGCCACCACTATCTTGTAATTCTAAACACAACTTTGGATAACAGAGTCAACTCAACTTAATTTGGGATGTGACTAATTTCTTTTCCTAATTCAAATGCCTAATTCAAAACAAAAGCCTATGATTTTTTTTGGATACTAAGCTTTAAATTGATTTTGTTTTGAATTGCTTTCAACTCTTCGATGGCTGCTATCATGTTTGCAGGATTGTTTTGCCAATTTACTAGACTCTGTTCCTCAGTTGTTAATCCTCCCTGAGCTAGCAGTAATTCCAACCAACTCTTGAGCCCATTGAAACTATCATCGGTACAGGGAGTCATTTTTGCATCTACCTGACTGTCTGAGACTGCGTTAGCAGTTCTAAACAAACTAGCCAAAGCCCCTTTAGGAGAGGCTAGTAGCAACAGAATCATTATCATCTGAATCTGACGAATCTCATCTGTTGTACTAACAGATTGAGTCATAGAAGCTGTTGACCTCCTTGATTCTGTTTAGCTTAAATCTTGCTCAGCCATCAAATATAAGCAAGAGATTTTAACCCGTATCTATTACTACGATTAATAATGTAGTAATGATTATTGGTATTTTCTTCTTTGTTTATACTGCCATATACAAGATGTTATTGTCAAGCAAATTGTGCTTAAAGTTTAGTTAAGTTTGTTGAGCAGAAATGTTACTGCACGCAACAAATTTTTCAATCGTTCGAGTGAGAAAACCATACGAATAACCGTTACTCATCCTGTGCCAAACAATAGTTGAGGCAAAAAAAGCACTTATTACGCTTTGCTTTTGTTGTCCGACGCGTTTCTTAATGAGCTAACGCGATCGCGATAAACTTCAGGGTCATCGAAGGTCAAAGAAAGATTGATACGGTGAGCTTCCGGTTTTGTATTGGCAAAGGAAAAAACATCTGTCTTATGGAAGGTTTTTGCGTCAAAAAGGAGTGCGCGGTTACATTTGTAACTGACTGTAACTTTTTGACCTCTCGTAAAGTCTTTCAGATACTGCTCTGACCAAAGATATGACACAGACTTACCAGGCGGGGCTTGGGACTCACGCTTGACATCAAAAAAAATCAGTCCACCTCCTGAAGGATCTAGGTTGTAGCGATCGGGTGTAAGCCAGATATTTAAGGTTAAAGCGCCAATATCAGAATGTACTTGCCCAAGCGCATTCTTGGGATACATAAGCGCCCAGTGCTCGACCAATTTATAGTTAGAAAACAAAGCGGGGCAATGCACTGTAAGCGATTCCGCAATAGTAAAAATTGTCTTGATACTGGGCTTCATATTGCTAACAATGGTTTGCTCGCTATGGCTCTGACTGCGCCATCCCAAATGGTTGAGTAGCTCTTGATGAAGTTGCTCGCAAACATCAGGCTGGAGAAAATTATCAATCACTGCATAATTGTATGGATCAGAAGATTGATAGGCATCCAACACTGATTGCCAATTTTGTGGAGCGATAGGGGAAGCTCCTAATATATCATTAGTCACAAAATCCCACCTTTATGTGAATAAGTAAATTGTAGGAGTTGTTGCAGATATGTTAATCATCTCCGAAAAGATCGTAAGCTGAACCGAGCTACCCACACTCCCTCTAACGAGGTGAGTATGGGCTTCTGGTATCTTTAAGATTTTTAGAGCTTGCTTGGCGGTACTACAGGTATGAGAATTAGCTATGTAGATTTTCCCGGATTGTGAAATGACTGCTTGGAATACAAGATTTGTACAATCAGGACGCTGGTTTGTTAGGGCCGGGTAGACTTGCAGGCGTGTACACACGTGTATCAGCATCAATCCTTCCAAGAATCGTTATGCCTGTAGTCACCAGCAATATTGAAATGTTGAAGATGCTAGCAGGATTGATTTTCCCAGTCTTTTGAAACTCGTCAATTATTTCGGTGACGGCAGGGACAATTGCCACGAGCGCTGTTGCAACGGCTCCCCAAAAAGTTTTGCTGTCGAAGATGCTTTTAAATTCAGTGGATTCTGGTCTGTTAGGACCGGGCAGACCTGCAGGTGTAGACACAGGTGTATCAGCATCAATCCGTCCCACAATCGTTATGCTTGTAGTCACCAGCAACATCGAGATCTTCAGGATGGTAAGGGGAGAAATTTTCCCAGTCCTCAAAAATTCGTTAACCATGCCACTGATGGCAGGGGCAATTGCCACAACCCCTGTCGAAACACATCCCCAAAAGGTTTTGCTGTCAAAGATGCTTTTGTATTGAGTGAAGCCAGAAAAAGGAAGGGGGGATGGAACTTGTTCAGCAGAACTTTGCATGGAAATCCTCCAAACTGAACGCTCAGTTTTCTATAGTTTAGTAGATAAGGGGTGGAGAGTTGAAAAAATTACCGTCTGTCCACCTATGCCTACTTTTAGATTATCTGGGCTCAATCTGCTATTTCTAAAGCATTTCTTAAGATAAGCGATAGATCATTTCGTGTACGACCCTCAAGCCAAGAGGCAAAAAAGCACATGAGCAAAACAGTATTCAGTAGTTCGAAAAGTTTTTCTCCAAAAGAGCGATCGCTAATAGTTTGTAAGGATTCAGGTATGGGGTAGTTGACAGGGGTTACATCCGTGGGAGAACATCACAAACATGACGAACCGCGTGCCCAACTCCCAAAACGATGAACAGCTATACCAATTGTCGAAGGAGCAATTGGTCGAAATCATCAAGACGCTTAAAAACGAGATTGCGCGAAGCGCAGACGCCTTTAGGCGTATCGCTTGAACTATTTGGCGATACTGCAAGCCTTTTAACTGTTGTGCAAACCTGTCGAACTCAGCAACGCTCTGTGATCGGCTTCTTTGCGTTGGCTTTACGCGCATATGTTGGTCATGAAATTGCGTATCCTTCACTTATTCCTTTTTCTACCACCTGAATCCTTACCTTAGGGCTAGCTTGGGTTGATTCTAAGTGGCTGAGTCATAAGTTTCCTTTATGACTTATTAAAAAGGAAGAACTTTTTTAGACTCTAGCAAAAGTGTATCATAAACTACTTTTTTTGATGAGCGCCAAACTTTTCGGTCTACTGATTTTGGATGAAAATTCGGATTTCTCCAAAGGGCGTTTTAATCGTTGATGTGCCATCTGGTAAGAAGTGTAGTCCTGTAATTATAAGCACTACAAGGGTGCTCGCCACGATCCAGGGCATCCAAGCGAATGATTTGCGCCGATTGAATACTTTATTAAGGAATTGCAGAACGACCAGCGTGATGAGCAGCACTAGGAGCCAGACCGGCAATTTGCTAACGAGGAAAGCAACGCTGGCAATCGCAGCCACCAGCAACAGTAAAGACCCCCAGGCTTTCAAAGCTTGAGGAAGCAGCGAAGTCCCCGTTCTTTTTGCCTGCACCCACACATAATACGCTTGCAAGAGGCGATTGGCAACCTGGAACGTTGTCGTTTCACGTGCGCGATTACCTGTCGGCGGAGAATTGACAATATCCCGTAATACCAGACCCGTTCGTGCCGCTAAATCTTCCAAAATCACAGAAGGAATATCCTGGGTTATCGTTTCAGAACCGACGCGGTAGATATTGCGGAAATAATCTTCTGCTTGGTGCGGATCGGCTAACAGCGCTTTGATTGAGGACGCAGCAAGTTCCTTGACGGCAAATGGCGTAACCGCGGGAGCAAAATAGCCTGCTACAGGTTCGTATTTGGGGTTTAGCTTTTGCAGCATTTGTTCAAGCGTCTGGTTCAGTTTTTTAATGTCATCAACTACGGCTGGATCAATACCCGCTCGCTTAATTTCACAATGTCCTGCAGTTAGAAGCCGTTTGAGAAAAGTGTAGAGTTCATCTACAGAAGCTGTAGAACTTGCTGCCACTTTTAGCGGATACTCAATCAGTTTTTCACGATCTTCCTTCGTGCATTGGAAGAAAGCGGTTTTCAGCCAGGCTTCTAGAATGTCCTTGTTCCAATTTTGGGCATTCTTTGAGCCAGGGGACAATACACCTGCTATTAATCTATCCACTTGTTGCACAGCCCACCGTTGATCGCTGGCGCTGGGAGGATGATTATTGATACTAGGAAAATGCTGGGTAACCCGTTCATCTGCCCCAGCAAAGGGAGATTTATAGCCCAAGCTGGACACTGTTTCTTTGAAACTCTTTTTCGACCCAATTAACTGCTGGTTCCAGTCTAGTTGTTCGGTGATCGCATCCTCCAACACGTTCCCCAAATCGGTTTTAATAATTGCCCGGTGTCCAACTGTCACGATCCTATCCAGAAAGCAGGTCAACGCTTTGCCTTCTAAAGTTTGACCCGGTACAGCTAGCTTTTCTAAGTCTTGGATAATACTAGCTCTTTCAGACTCCGTTGCTTCCGGTAGTGCTTCATCAACTAGCTTATTCAAATATTTCTGTCTTTTCTCCCCCGGCTCCATGTCACCAAGTTGACGACTTAAAAAACTAGAGAAATTCTTTAAAGCACTTGAGGTGAGCAGGGCTTCCACGATTCGATTTAATCCATCCAACCGTCCCCACAAAATATCGTTAGAACGCCAGGATTTTTTAAAGAAACCGCCAAAGGCACCCAGTTGATTCCCTGCTAATTTTTCTTCTAGCCCTTTGCCTTTGCCATAACCAAACTGAGCAACATCAGGACTAATCCGAACAATTTCAATCTGTTCCTTTGCCTGAATATCAGAGAGATATTCATAGGAATAAACTTCTTCGTCCACATAACGGAAACTCTGGAAACTTTTTAGCAGTGATTCATAAACTGAGGCAATATTGCTAGAGCAGTTCGGCAGTTCTGAAGCTTGTTCCTCTGAATTTGCCGATTTGATCGAATCCTTAATTAGCTTTTCTGAAGCTATCTCCACCTGATGCAAAATACTGTCATAAGCATCGGTATCATTCTCATGTCCTTTATATTCGTATTTGTCATCCTTCCAGATTGAGCCTTGCTGTTTGAGATCTAAACGGTCGTCTTCTCCATCAGCTATTGTCAGCCCTAACTTGGCAAAATTTAACTGGTTTGTTTTTTCTTTCAGCTGAAGTAGTACACCAGAAATCTGAGCAGTAGAGATGGGGACATGTAGTGGCTTAAAAAAGTCTGCCGGAATTTTTTCAGGTTGATTTTCTTTGTCATCCGGCTCATCGAGCGAATAGGGATTATCGCTGCGCTCCAAATGATTGCAGTTTGGGTCGAAATTTGTTAGACCATCTGCATCAAGTAAGAACCGATGTAAGCGGAGTAAATAATCATAGATATGCTGACGCAGATCGTTGCGAATATCACCGCTCTCATGAGTTAGTTTTGATTGCGGTTCTTCTTCTTTTGAGGGCAACATTCCCTTTTTTGCTTGCTCGATTAGAGCATAAAACGTCCGACTCACCTGATCAGATTGTAGCATTTCTTCTAAGGCTGTTTGGAGAACCTCTAGAAGTTCTACCTGTCGAGACAAATTCTTTCCTAGTCGCTTCAAACTTTGATGCAAATTTGGATATTTTTCTTTGTCTTGATATTGAGTATTACTCATGAATTGACACATTTTTGCCAGTAAAAAAAAGTGTTTTTTCAGGGCATACTCTACATCCAAATTGCGAATTTCCTTTCCTAAATTATGGAGAAAACTTTCCCACTCTTTTTGTTTCTCTGGATAAGTAATGTATTTAGTAATGAGTTGAGCAACACTCTCCAAAAGGGCTGGTTTATCTTGGTTTTGTCGCTCGTTTTGATTAGGGCTGTTTGGATTAGGAACGCTGGCTTTATCGATTCTAAGGATCAGAGGTAGGATGCGATCACGCATCCCCACTAAGCGACAACGCAAATAAATTTGTTGCCGACGAATCTCATCAGGTGAGGGTTGTTGATCTTCCTTTAACTGTTCTAACTTTTCTTCTCCGACTCGTTCAGCAGTAGCCCGCAAAAATTTATAACGCAAGACTCGCTCATTACGATCCTTAATCTCCTGTAAATCGTTGGAAATACTTTCATAGCGAGGCATCGCCACAAGAGAATCAGAAATTGTTTCCCAAATGTTGGGTTTAGCCATTCTATTAAACTTGGAACTGCCCAAAAATTGATCAGGACTTGGATCGATGTAAAATAATTTGCGCTCTACCGGACGATAGGCAGCGCGATAGTAAATTTCCCGAATCGTATAGCTAAAGGGACGATTATCTAAAACTCCACCATCCACGTAGTGAAGCTGATAACCATCGGGAGGAGGTTCTTTGGGAAGTTCACGATTCTGCAGTTGGCCCCATCTCACTAAGCGCTTATCTATTGCATAATTAAAATAATTTTTATACTCTGGATGGTTCCGATCTTTGAGAATGGCTTCTAACCTTTCTTTAGAAATCCCTTCTAATTTTGAATCTTCCAACTTAACACTGACAACTGGAAAGGCAACTGGAAAACAAGAAGTGATTCGACATAGTTTTGCCAACGCATCTGGGGAGACGGATGATTTTTTGGGTGATTGAAAAGGATGCTTACGACCTCGACGATATTTAAGCACAAATACAGTGCGATGATCTTTAACTTCAATCAAGCAACCCGTATTGTCAAAAGCTTTGTAGACTTTGCCTAATACATCTGTGCCTGTAACAAATAGATCCAGTTCACTGGAGTCAGAAAACCACTCATCCTTGAAACCTTCATCTTTGTTAGGTGAAGATACCTTTTTATCCCACGCTTTGCGAAACGCCTCCGCCAGTCGATCTTGATAGTATTCCTCACCATCTAAAACAGAATTAATCTCTCGTGTTTAGGCTTCACCGTCTGCCGCTGCTGCCGAAGAATTGGGTGGAGGAGCGGCGTGCCTTGCCCACCGTGCTTATGGCATCCACGAGCATGTCTAGTGCGATGTCCTTGCCAGGGCAGATGCGTCCCGCACTGCGATCACCAACAGAGTGAAAGCCCATGTGGAAGGGGCAGAGGTTCTGCCGCTTGGCATTAAACTCGTAGACTGTGGAACCCCAAAAGCCCTCGTCCAGCAGCCCCAAGCTCATCGGTATAAGCACCTTGGTACCTACGGGAAATGTCCGCTCCTTGCCCGCTATCGTCGCCGTGAAGGGTTCGGTCGCTACCCGATGCGTGGCGCTGACGGGTGCCCAGAGCCGGGCGCACTCTAGGAGATAGAGCCGCACGGACTCCTGCTCGTCTAGGTCGAGCTCGTCCCAATAACCAGTCAGGTCGATATTGGATGTCTGTTGTCCTTTATAGGCGGGAAGAGGACGAAAACCCATTGCAGTGTAACCGAGGTGCAGCGGACCCTGCAGTGCCGCGATGCCCATAATGCCTGTCATGAGCTTTGCCAGTTCTCGCCGAGTCATGCCGTTGTCTTCAGGGTTGTTCTCCTCAAAGTCCGCGAGAGCTGGCGAATTTTCATAGATAGTCGCTGCCCGCTCAATCAGATTGGACAGGTCTGCGTGTCCCATCAGGTTTTGACTTTGCAGGAGGCTGCCGATGCCAGCCAAGTAGTGCGTTGGGCTCAGGCGTGTGTAGTGCAACTCCGTCAGGAGATTCATCGACTCCTCGTCGTCGGGGTTTAGCCCAAAGAGCACATAGTGCATATACCGGATCATAAATCCCATCCAACCCCGCTTAACGTCGGTGAAGAACTCTCCACCGATGCCATGAGGCATCTCCACGTAATCTGCTGCTAACCGATCGAGTAGCCGTCTGGCGATCGCATCGCGCTGGCGCTCCGTTGTGGCATCGTTCAGGATATATTTCTGCATACATTGCCTGAATGCCTCGTGGTCGCTGCTGCCGCCAGCCTCCTCGTCCGACAGAGAAAGGAGGAAGACATTTCTGCCGCCAATGTCCAGGTTAGGCGCGTGATTTGCATCCAGCACAGAGGTACCAAGTCGCCATGTGCGTGCCTGTGGTGAGGTGAGTGCCGTTTCAAGGATTGTGAAATTGCTCAGCACCACTTGCCCAGCGCAGCAGAAGTTAGATCCGAGGGCACGCCGCTTAGCATCCAGATATGTGGGTTCGTTGGCAATGATGCCCTCGACGAAGCTGACAATCGGGAGGAGTGTCTTGCTAAGACTCTCCTGCGGATTTTGCAAAGCCCATGCCTGAAACTCATTAAGTGCAGGATCTATGAAAAATGAGAAGATGCTATCTAAATCTAGGTTCATTGGATTACGCGATTTTCAACAGAAACATTGATTTTTTTTAGCGTCCCCAGCCTCAACGGCTGGTATCAAAGCTGGGGGATTATCGAATCAAGGCGATTAGATGTTGATGCTCTGTGGAATATTTGAAGGCTTGAGGTATTCGTAAGGGGGTCGAGCTGAGTTTCGGCGATCGATAATTGCTTCAATCTCCTGCAAGCGCGTTTGGAACGCTTGGAGGGGTTCAGCTACCTTGGCGTCGGTAAAATAACCGTCTTCGTAGTAACCCAGCCTAGTGAAATATACCGATCCCAAAATATACAACAAATTGAGCTGCTGTTGAGCCTGGTCGAGTGGCGGCAGTAAATTGAGCCAATCCTGTTTGGTTGTTCCTGCCCCGACCACTTTAGCCGTCTCGTATCCTGCTGTGGGCATGGCTGGCGCAAAGCTCATAATGCTGTTTTGCGGGAAGTTAACAGCGGCATGTTGGGCACTACCCGTGAAGATAACCATCGTAACAGCATCGATCAGATATTTGAGGGTTACGAGCTTGCCATCTCTGTCACCAAAATCGTGCAAGCGACCTCCATCAAACGCCACCAATTCCTCCGCCCAATTCTGCAACGAGTGATCGCCCTGCACATCCTCATCTGAGTTGTAATACAAACCCAAATAAGCCTCAGCCCAATTATGAATCGCTTCCCAAATAAGTAACCCATCATCCCGGTAGGGATACACTGGCAACACGGACTGATCGTCTACCCCCCGATCTTTCAAACGTCGGGGTAGCATGTCTGCATTAAACCCGCGAGCCTGCAATCCTTTTACCGCCAGAACGCGGGAATTTTCAATCGTTGATGACAAAAGCTCATTTACACCGCCTCTAGGAGCCACAAGAAATTCATGAGCCGCATAATTAATCGCTAGAGTGCCTTGGAAGTGAGGCACTAGCAATTTGAACAAGGGATGAGTCGAAGGCAGTTGCCGATGAGTGGCAATGACGAACGGCTCGATTAATAAGTGGGTTCGGGCAAGGTGAGTCACCGCTTCGTGGAAATTGGTATCAGCTACCTGCACGATGGTTTTTGCCATCAGCCAAGCACTATCTCCCGTAGATGGCATAATCACAGGGTAGTCAGCAGGTGACTGTCCGCATTGAATCGCCACAGGGCGTAACAGGCGATTGGGAGCATCGTTCGTTGGAACGGCAAACATCGCCAGAGGCGCGTAAGAGTATTTCTGTATCTGCGGCTCGGCACCGAAAGTACCATTCAAGGCTCCGTCCAAAATGGCATAGTCTGCCAGGTAAACCCGTCCCTCCTCGATCGCAGCCTGGAGAGAGTCCTTTTCTCCCATCACAGATTTATACTGTTCCTCAGTGACGGGAAAGCGTCCATCAGGAGCCGTCATCCGTACAATCATCACTGGGTTAGGACCTGCCACCCGCATATTTGCAAAAAATTCGTCCTTTTGAAACCTGTTTGCAACCTCTGGCAGATTAACGTAGCGGGGGTTAAACAGCTTACTGTAGTCTTCCAGGCTGCTGGCACGACCCTTTGGCGCTATCTCCTTGAGTCCCTTATACAGGTTTTTGACAAAGGTTCTGAGAAAGTCTTCCCCCAGAATTTTGATCAGTTTAGATCTCACAAACTTGCCAACTTCCGCTTCATTAGACGGTATGCCCTGTAACGGTTGCTGTAGGGCTGTATCAATTTTTTTCGAGACTGCAACTTCTGCTGCGTTAGACGGCTCGTCCTGTGGCGGTGGTGGCGAAGCTACATCAATTCTTTTTAAGGCTTCAACTTCTGCTACAGTGGACGGCTCATCCTGTAACAACTGTTCTAAAGCAGTCTCAATTCTTTTTGAGATTTCAACTTCCGCTGTGGGGGATGGCGCATCCTGTAACGGCTGTTGTAGGGTTGTTTCAACCTTTTCAACCTGTCTTGAGACTTTAACTTCCGCTGTGGGGGATGGCGCATCCTGTAACGGCTGTTGTAGGGTTGTTTCAACCTTTTCAACCTGTCTTGAGACTTTAACTTCCGCTGTGGGGGATGGCACATCCTGTAATAGCACCTGGGGCAACAAGCCAACTAAAGCACGGGCGAGTTTTGGTTTGAACGACTTACCCTCCTCTTGAAGGGTTTGGAATAAGATCTGGCGCAGGAACTCCCGCACATCATCTTCGATCCCCTTCTGTCCGCGATCGCCTTGGTTCGCTACATTGACGATGAAAGTATTAATTGCCAGCTTGAATGCTTGTTTCGCCATTAACACTATCCACGGAGCGGAAAAGTTTTCGCTCTGAGGGAGCGTATCTACCATAGCAATGGGTTCAATATAGGTGTAATTGTACTGATATGCACCCGCTAAACTCTGTTCCTGCTGCTGAGAGTTCCTGTTGTCCATAACCATCCCTCCTAAGTTCTTCTCAAAATTGTCAAAAATTCAAACAATTTTTTATCTTTCAGTACTGTGATATTCCTGAAAAAACTGGTAGCAATCCTTTATGAAACCAGCGCCATAAGCTTTGTGATCGCCACAAACTAGTGATGGATTGCAACCATTAATGTAGCCATCAAAGCTTGGATCTTTTTGTTCAAATGATTTTATGTTTTGAATACTGGTGGGTTATTAGTTATAGGAAAAATAAATTTTATCTATTTAACAAACATTATATAGCTACTATTTACGGCATCGGCAGGATGTTGAGGAATATTTACAGTAAAGGCAACAACGTGCAAGTGGGATTCGTAAATTAAATGAGGCTAAGTTTGAGCCTCAAGGTGTGCATCAGCGTTTGATGGAACGTCGGACGCAACAGTGAATCATGCTCCGATTTGTTGCCGACGAAAACTAAGTAAAGTTAACCAATGGGGACTGCAAAAGCCACTCCTAACTTTATCCGATAATCTTGGAGAAATCGTTTTGGCTGGTATGCGAAAGTTAATATAGTGAGAGAACCCAGGGTAAAGTGTGTTTGCGTTTTGTAACTCCTCCAGTCCCCTTTGAAATTATGGGTGCGCCTTGCTGTCACGCCGCCCCTGGACTGGCGCAGCCAATCGCCACTGACAGTTACGTAACTCCTGATGTCTGCTATTATTACAAAGGTGAATTGTATGCATATTCGCGAGCAACAGAGTGACCCAAATAAATTCGCTCCTAAGTTTGAAGGGTTTTTTCTCCAGATGGTTATGCCAGGACTACAGCAGAGAGTCCAGAAAATTGTCACCCAAGCACTAGGTTCAGATTGGAAGATTAAACCGATTGGTGACAATTTTACTGAGTTTGAGGTAACCAAAAAGCAAGATGCTTTGTCAGTTAAACAAGCTTGGGACAAAAGTTATTATCTGCGTTCCCAGCCAGGAGTTGTAGATGCACAGCCACTGTTTGCTGTTCCTATACCCAACTACCCCGCCTGGAATGACGAGTCAACACAGCCTAGGGCTACCTTTGCGCCCAAAAATCTCGACGAAAGCAGTGATGTAGAATGGAGTCTCAAGCAGCTGCGAGTCTTTGAGGCATGGTCACGCTTTTTCCCACCCAATCGACGACCAGGGGATGGGATTATTGTCGGGCTTCCTGATACGGGCTATTCGGAACATCCGGAAATTGTTGCCAATCTGCTCCTTGAACAAGGTTACGATTTTCTTAAGGGTGACAAAGACCCAAAAGACGAACTCGAAACATCTGGGGGCGAAATTATTAACAATCCAGGTCATGGCACATCTACAGCCAGTGTCATCGTCAGCCCAAGAGGGGGACAAGGCAAGTACCCAAGCGGAAAAACTGTGGCGGGAGTGGCACCTGGTGCCAAATTAGTACCCCTTCGAGTCTCGTACTCAGTTGTACTATTGAGCGTACGTAATTTATCTGAAGCGATTGAGTACGCCGCAGATCATGGTGTCCATGTCCTTTCAATTAGCCTGGGAACTGGTTTGTTCAACCCGCGTCTGCGGAGTGCGATAACTTATGCCCAAAAACGAGGCGTAATCATCGTTGCAGCATCTGGTACCATGGTTCCCTACGTGGTTTGGCCTGCTGCCTATGAGGAAGTGATTGCTGTGACTGGCAGTAATGTGCGACGTGAGATTTGGTGGGGTGCATCGCGGGGAAGTCAAGTGGATGTCACTGCTCCTGGTGAGTCAGTTTGGTATGCAAAAGTCGAGAAGAAGAATGGTCAGATTAGTTATAACGTTCTGCAAGGCTCTGGCACTTCATTTTCTGCACCATTCGTGGCGGGTGTGGCGGCTTTATGGCTATCATATCATGGGCGATCGCAACTCATCGAACGCTATGGAGCCGAAAAAATTCCTTTCATCTTTAATCAAATTCTACGCGACAGTTGTGATAAATTTCCCACATGGAAGCCAAATCAATTCGGTGAAGGTATCGTGAATGCAGAGAAAGTACTTGCTGCACCACTACCTGATAATGTGACTCGTTCAATCATTGCACCAGGGTTTGCCTTAGAACAACACCTGTCTATAGACAACGGCAGACTCGACACCTTCGCTCATCTCTTTGAGCAAGAATTATCACAAAATCAACCCCAAAATAATTTTCTTGGAGTAGTTCGAGATGATACTAAGCTCCGAGCAAGTCTTGCTCAACTGTTGCAGACAACAGAAACAGAATTACCAAGGCGATTGAAAGAGGTGGGACAAGAGCTAGCTTTTTACCTTACCATAAACCCAGAGCTGTACAAGCAATTTGCAGCAACTCTATCTAGTCAAAAGCCTCATTCGACTCAGTTTCAAACTGAGTCTTTTAGGGAGTCATCAAAGCCAAAGAATCTAGATTTCTTGCGCGAGAAATTGTTATTACACGGTGTCTCGGAAGCCTTAAAGACAAAGCTGGGAAGCTAATGCGCTTGTGTTTGTATATTGCACTGTCTTGAAAAATAGCTTGTGAATGCAAACCCTGGTACAGCTTATGAAATCCTAAACTTGTGAACTTTGGAAACATTACCTTTGTGAAAAAACAAGATTCCCGACTTCTTTAAGAAGTCGGGAATCTGAAGAACTCAATTTATGCGCTTACAAAGCAGGCTGCGCCAACACAAATGTGCGGAGGATTGCTATAGCACTCAAAGACTACTCGGGTTTCTCTTGTAATAAATCATGTTTCAGCAGGGCATCTGCTGCCTTATTAATAGAATCAAAACTCATACCGGATCTATCTGCAATATCCAGCAAGCTATGGTTCCCGTCAGACAAATTCAGAACCCACAACATAGCCATTTCTCTCATTTTTGTATCCGTCTGTCCACCAATTGCGCCGTATAAACCCCTTTTCCCCAACTGCGGCTCACATTTTGGATTTTGGTTGAGGTATTTTTTGTTGTTTTCTAGTATATGCAAAACTGACAAACACTTGGAGAATGAATCGGCAAGGTACTCGGTTTGTACGAGATCCAAATTGTCTGCTGATGTATGATATTCTGGATAACAGTTGTGCGGTGTTCTCATGAAACAACCCACAGGTAAGTTAAATCCTGGTGAACAAAACTGCCGTTCGTCATAGCCATAAGGAAAGAAATCTATGATTTCAGAATCTTTACCAGAATGCTTTAAGACATGAGTCACGGCTTTGTCGATTTCGGCATCACCACGACGGCTTTTTTTATAAGTAGACTTTCCCGGATCGCCTAGACAAGTTAAAACTAAACCGTGTTTAATCTTGTGAACCTGATTTTCATTTAAACAAAGCCAAGTGATGGAACCGATAGTTCCAGGAATGAAGATAAATCGATAAGAGTACGAAAGATTTATTTGACTCAGATATTTTGCCAGGAATGTTGCGATCGCAATACCAGAGAGATTATCATTACAAAGTGATGGATGACAGGCATGGCATGATATGAGTACTTCGTCTGGTTTCTCTCCTTTAAGGTAATACTCGCCATACGTCAGATGACCGTCCTCTAAGGAAGAATCGATGCACACCTCATACTCTTCATCCTGTAGTTCCAAGAATTGTTTGTGACTGAGACAAAAGCCCCAACTTTCTTTGTAGTATGAAGTCCGATAAGGAATCCAATCAGGGCGATCGCTTAGTGTAAACAGATGTTTCTTTAATTCCTCTAAAAGCATCTTTTGCTTAACAGGCACGCTGTAATTAACAACGTGCAAGTTTGATTTATTAAAATCTATAATTCTTTCTCCTTTGGAATTTTTTACATACGCATCTTTGATATTCCACTCTTTAGGCACTGTCCAATCAAAGACTTGAGTACCAGTAGGAACTTCATGCTGAGTTAATTCAATATGCTTTTTAATCCAATGCAGCGTTTCTCGAAAACCATTGCCAGTAATAGAGCGGCAAATAGGATACAATTCTGATATTAACTGGTACATTTCTTGGCTAACTTCATTTGGGTTAAGCCTCTCTTTAATATCAGTAATATTCACGTTTTTCACCTTTTATAATAATAGTTAATTGTAAAAATTCAGCGAACAGCGGTTTTCAGCTAAGGTGGGCATTGCCGCAGAATATCTCAAATGTCCATCACATAAAGTTTTATGGGCAATGCCCCGAAGTTCCCTAGGTTGGGAAACCCGCCTGCAGGACTTCTCTCCACCCTACGATTTGTGGTATAATCATAAGAATAAGCGCTGTAATCTAATCAGCTTGCTAGTTTAGTAGTCGAACTAAAAAACGACTTTGCGGCAATAAAAAGCTTCAGCATACTTATTAGGCGCATTAGATTCAATTCCTCGCAGTCTTAGAATTGATAAAAATGTTTCTTCGGTAAACCATTGTTTGTTATTTTGCGATGGAAAGTTGTCAATTATATTCTTAATTTTGTTTTGACAAATTTCCTCGTCTAAATGCACAAAGAAATTAGGATTTCCTAAATCTCCATCATATTTAGGGATTTCATACTCTAGAATTAAATGATTCCTAAATGTATTCCAAGTAAAATCAGAAATTAAACGATGGTCTTGATGCAAATCGTGACGAGAATGAGTAAAAATTAAATCAGGATTATAATCTCGCTTTAATTCCTCGAAAAATTGTTTAATTTCAATTCCAATGAAAGGAAAAAAACCATCCTGAAATTGTTTGATGACTATATTTTTTTCTGGGACTTTTTCTAAAAACTTATTAGCGCTGTGATAAGCTTCCTTTTCTCTTTGTAGATTTGAGCTAAATACAACCCAATAAAACACAATATTCGGGTAACTTTCTACCAATCTTAAGATTGTACCTCCACAACCAATTTCTATATCATCGCAATGCGCTCCTAAACACAAAACTTTATAAGTTGAGTCACTTTTTTCTGCAAAATTGAATTTAAGCATACTGCACAAATATCTCGCAAAGAAAATTTTAAAGATCGCGCAAAGACAAGGGCAGCGCCGTGGGCGGGTTCCCCGACTTGAGGCGACTGCCCGTCGCAAAGACGCTATGAAAACTTTGCGACGCCAGTCGCCTGCGGAGGGAAACCCCTTCGGGTATCTCCTGCGGAGAGGCTGCGCCAACGCCAGTTGCCTACGCTCGGGTTACCCTCCTGCAGCAAGTTGTCGTCACCTCCTGCAGCGCCTTTGCGCCTTTGCGTCTTTGCGCGAAAAATTCATCCGGTTCGTGGGTAAAATTCGATGGTATTTATCCTTAAGCCAATTTTACTGGTATAGAATCATTAGCAACATGGTGAATCCGACTATAATCCAAAGATTTTGCCTTCCTTTCATGATTCCATACTGCCCAAGGAGCGTTACCTTGACAATACATATCATCTAACTGCTGTTGCTCTTTGAAAGTATCCATGCACGCCCAAAAGCCATTGTATTTATAAGCAGCTAGCTGTTTTAAATGAATTAATCTTTCAAATGGTTCGTTCACCAATTCTTCTCCGGCTCGGATATATTTAAATATATCTTTCTTAAACACAAAGAAGCCTCCATTTATCCGAATACCGGCTTGTTGGACACTTTGAATATCAGTGACCAAGCCATTTTCTTGCATGGAAACTAAATGGAAACTTTGCGACGGTTTGACACACAGAAAACTAGCTATTTTGTCATGTCTATAAAAGTCTTCAATAATATCAGGCAGATGTAAATCTGTCAAGCCATCGCTATAATTCGCTAAAAATACCTCTTCCCCTTCTAAGTATTCTTCGACAGCCTTGAACCTTTGACCAATATTTGAAGTCAACCCTGTATCGACAAAAGTAATTTTCCAATCTTCAATATCACTATTTAGAAGTTGGATTTTTTTGCCTCCCTCCTGTAACGTAAAATCATTGGAAACACATTCATCATAATTGAGGAAATAATTTTTGATAACGTCTGCTTTATAACCAAGACACAAAATAAAATCTTTGTGTCCGTAGTGGGCATAGTATTTCATGATATGCCACAATATTGGTCTGTAGCCAATATTAACCATAGGCTTGGGAACATTGGCGAAAAATTCTCTTAATCTGGTTCCTAAACCACCGCAGAATAAAACTACTTTCATTGTATTTTCCTTTTTTCACTCTGATTAAATTTCAATGAATTTTGAGTTGATTTATAGAGCATGAATTCATTAATCACGAACCTAACCCCCCAACCCCCTTCCCTTATAGGGAAGGGGGAGCTAAATTCCCCTCCCCTCGTAGGGGAGCCACTTGCGTGCGCGGGTTCCCCGCGTTGAGCAAAGTGGCGTGAGGGGTTAGGGGAGAGGTTCTTCCAAGATTACTGACTTGATTCCTAGCTGGCTCAAGAATAGACATTAACTTCAGGAATCGGCACAATAAATTGACAACCCCAATCACGTACATACGACATCTGTGACATGATCTCGTTTTTCAGATTCCAAGGTAAAATCAACAAATAGTCTGGCTTTGTTTCTTGAATTTTGTCTGGATGAAAGATTGGTATATGAGTTCCTGGTAAGAATTTACCTTGTTTGTATGGGTTCCTGTCTACGGTGTAATCAATGAAATCTTCTCTAATTCCACAGTAATTCAAAAGGGTGTTACCTTTACCAGGAGCGCCGTAACCAGCAATTGTTTTTCCTTGTCGTTTCGCTGAAATTAAAAATTCTAAAAGTTTGAACTTGGTTTCCTTCACCTTTTCACCAAAGGAAAAATAATGTTTTAGATTGCTAAATCCAGCAGCTTCTTCCCTTGCTCTTAGTTCCTTTACCTGCTGACTAATACGTTTAGAAGTATCTTCTGCTTGTCTTGCATAAATTCTCAAAGAACCACCATGAGTTGACAGTTCTTCTACATCAAAGATTGTTAAACCGTGCTCTGCAAAAAGTTTCTCTACTGTGAGCAACGACAAGTAAGAAAAGTGTTCGTGATAAATGGTGTCAAACTGGTTTCCCTCCATCAGTCGCATTAAATGAGGAAACTCCATAGTAATGACACCTTGAGGTTTGAGTAAAATTTTAGCGCCTGCTACAAAATCGTTGATATCAGGTACGTGAGCAAGTACATTATTAGCCACTAATAAATCGGCTTGCGTACCATCAGCAGCTAATTCATTCGCTGTGTTTTTTCCAAAGAACTTTACAACTGTGGGAATGCCTTTTTTTATAGCTACCTTAGCGACATTAGCTGCTGGTTCTATGCCCAGAACATTAATTCCTTTGGCAAGAAAATATTGCAATAAGTAACCATCGTTACTAGCTATTTCCACGACTTGACTATATGAGTGTAACCTAAAGCGAGGTATTACGTTTTCGGTATAATTCTTGGCGTGTTGTAGCCAAGAGTCAGAGTAAGACGAAAAGTAAGCATACTCAGTGAAGATGTCTTGCGGGCTGACATATTCCTGAAGTTGAACTAAAAAACAGCGATCGCACACATATACGTGCAGCGGATAGAAAGCCTCCATTTGGTTAAGCTGTTCAGCAGTCACATAGCTTTCACAAAGCGGTGACATTCCCAAATCAACAAAAGTGTGCTTTAATGTTGACCCACAGAATCGACAACAACCACGATTCACGGTTGTACCATTCTGTACGTAGGACTCCAAAGTTGTCTTAGTCATTTATTAGCTTTTTTGAGTGTTATGTGTAACTTGAGATAGTCGTATCTTGAACTTGGTAGGGTTGGGACGGGCAAGATGCCCATCCCACAAGAAGTTTGTGGATTTGTGGGGTAGGCATCCTGCCTGCCCTTTCAAAGAGTGCAAGATGTCTATAACAACCCGGTGTCTGGTTCATCCCACAAGAAGTTTGTGGATTTGTGGGGTAGGCATCCTGCCTGCCCTTTTAAGGAGTGCGTAAAAACCTTATACTGGTTGGAGAACAGGTTCAAAGGGAGACCAGCAAGTATCTTTTTCGGAAATTTCACTTATAGGTAAAGGCCATTCAATCCCAAAGGCAGGATCGTCATAACGCAAACCACGCTGGTAATCTGGCGCATAGAATTCACTCATCTGATACACAACCTCAGCATCATCAGTGAGGGTTTGGTAGCCATGAGCGAACATCTCAGGTACGTACAAAGCTCTACGGTTTTGAGCTGTTAACTCAACGCCAAAGTGTAACTTGTACGTAGGGGATTCAGGGCGCAAGTCGATGATGACATCGTAAATAGCACCATGAGTGCAGCGAACCAACTTTACCTCGGTTGCAGGAGCAACTTGATAATGCATGCCCCGTAGAGTCCCCGAGTTGTGGTTGAAAGCTACGTTGCATTGTGCAATTGTTGGCTTTAAGCCGTGAGCCGAAAATTCCTTTTGGCAGAACGTACGAGCAAAGAAGCCACGAGTATCTTGCCGTTGCTCTATGTCAATCAGGAATGCGCCTTTGAGTGGAGTTTCTGTGAATAGCATGACTGATTCCAGAAGAAATTTTGATCAATTTGCCCAGTGCGAATCAGATACTCTAGCTGCTTCAAGCGAGTGAATCCTCTAGATAAAAAAGTGGATTCTGACATATCAATAGAACTAAACACATTGAACAACTGCTGAGCACCCTTTGCTGCATCCCACTCACACTTGAATCCTGGTAGTGTGGTGTTAATCTTCTCGAAAGAAACCCGATAGCTGCGGTTGTCCGCACCACTGTCCCCAAAGCTAAGCTTGCATCCGGTGAAGACTTCAGCTACAATCTGGGCAATTTCTTTGACTTGATAGTTGCTAGCAGTGTCTCCCACGTTGAAGATTTGGTTGTGAACAATGTTGCGCTCTGCTTCGAGCGTAGAGACAATTGCTTTGCAAATGTCAAGCAGATGAACCAACGGACGCCAAGGAGTTCCGTCGCTCGTCATCTTGATTTCTTTAGTCGTCCATGCTAGTCCAGCCAGGTTGTTTAAAACAATATCGAAGCGCATTCTGGGAGATGCGCCGTAGGCTGTGGCATTTCGCAAAAAGGTGGGAGAGAAACCATCGTCAGCTAGTAACTTAACATCTCGCTCTACCAACGTTTTACATTCTGCATAGGCTGTTTGTGGATTGACTTTAGACTCCTCCGTAACATAGTCCTCACTCGCAACGCCATAGACACTGCACGAAGAAGTGTAGACAAAGCGACGCACACCAGATGCTTTCGCTAGTTCGGCGAGGCGAACCGAACCTTTATGGTTAATGTCGTAAGTCACATTGGGAGATAATTGTCCGGCAGGATCGTTGGAAAGTTCAGCCAGATGAACGACTGCCTCGACACCTTGTAAATCTTCTTTTGTGATGTGGCGGATGTCTTTGTTTAGGGTTTTGGCAGTTAGTTCGGTACCGTTGTATAGCCAACCAACTTTATAAAATCCTGTGTCAACCCCAATAACCTCATGTCCGTGTTGCATCAAGATTGGGGCTAATAACGAGCCGATATAACCTTCAGTTCCAGTTACAAGTATTTTCATAGGTGTTAAATATTACTAAATAAACTCAGGTTCTGTAAAATACCTCCCAGACTTAATGACTACAAAACCATTTCCAAAGTAACGAGCCACACTCGCACAAACCGCCGCTTGCTGCAGCCGATTGTGCCCATACTGTGGTATCAGCGCAATCGTCTATGAAATAACAGTGTGCAACTAACCTGTTTGCGATCGCGTTCTGGAAAATGTATGATTTAACGTATAAGTTGTATAGTTTGGGTCTGTTTATGCCTCGCTTTGGGTGGAAAAATGCTCACACTTACTGCCAATTCATTTGCTCGTAACGATCGATACAAGGCAGGCTAGACGCTCCAACTCGAGATTGGCTGACTCTAACAGTTTTGTGGAGGCATTGCCCGTATGCAAAAGCAGAGTCACCCTGACTGCCTTCGGCAATAGTCGATCTGCCCAGCTTTAGGTTGGCTTGATACTCGCCAAAAGCCACGCTACTACTTCGCGTGTCCACTTGACTGGCGCTGAAGATGAGGAATCGTGCTGGATGATATTGATTATTGTTAGCAATTTTTCCCTGGAAAAATTTATTAATAAACATATCAAAAAATCATTTATTTGTAAATATGTATATGATGAAAATTATCAAAATAACAAACAGGAGGATGGAAGTTTCTTCAGTGCTTTACAAAAGTTTTCTTTGTACTTAGCATCGCCGGATAAGTTAAGATTAACTCTGTCTAAAGGCAGAAGATTATGTAAACATTAGTAGTTTAATTTCCATATTAATAAAACAAATAAAAACAAAGTTGAGAATTTGCAAGATTTCAAGCCGACAGTTGCCCGGACGATTGCTTTCAAATTGAGGATAGCAATAGGCACTCCAACACCAAAATAAAAAAACCCTATAAAGCAAGGAGTTTGACAGGAATTAGACTTGAACTCAAAAAAATGTATGAAAAATAACAAGTAGAAAACAGTTTAAAAAGCTAATCAAAAAGTTATGAAATACACTGAAATGACGTTTATGATTTGTAATTAATAAAACTTAAACTACCACAAAAGTAGGTAAGAACTGGCTATGCTTGTCGGGGTGCAGGCGGCTGCATAAAAAAAAGCAACAGACAAATTAATACGGGCAAGTCAAAACAAATTTATTGTCCTTAATTTATTCAATGCTGCCTTAGGTTGACAATATCTAGAGGTTCGAGTTTTGGTTTATGGCACGACGTTCGTTGAAGGCATCTACCCTAGGCATCGAGAAAGCAAAAAGGGCTTTTAAAGTAAGGGAATGGACGCAAGAATATCTAGCTAGTGAGGTAGGGCTGGAAACTCGCCAGCCAATTTGGAAGTTTTTTACAGGGAAGCCGATTGAGCGTCAGAGCTTCATGGAGATCTGCTTTCAACTTGGTTTGGATTGGCAAGAAATTGCTGAGCTACCGACAGGAGGCGCACCAACGGAAAAAAAGCTCGATTCGGACAACTGCCAGGATATCGATGCCTTAGTGGAAATGGTGCGAAAGCAAAGAAGCGATAAAATTCAAGCCCAGTGCGCCACGATGCGGTTGTTAGATATTTCTCAACCGATTGAGCTAGAAGACATTTATGTCGATGTCAATATTCAAAATAATATTACAAGTCAAAGATGGTTAGATATCTTTGAATTACAAGGCTTTTCAAAAGAATTCGATCGCTTCCCTTGGGATCAATGTCAGGAACTCGTTCCAGCGATGCAGGCAGTGGTAACTTATCCCAAACTGATGGTGCTAGGCAAACCAGGCTCTGGTAAAACCACATTTTTACAATATATCGCCACGCAATGCAATCAAGGCAAGTTCCAAAGAGACCGGATACCTATTTTTCTACGATTAAAAAATTTTGCTGAGGATGCCAGAGAAATAGGGGATTTTAGTTTATTGAACTATATCACTCAAGAGCTTGCTTACTTCGGCATTTGTGACCAGCAAATCCAAACATTACTCGCTCATGGCAGAGTGTTGATTCTACTGGATGGCTTGGATGAAATTCCAGAAGAAGATAACGCCGAAATCGTGAAAAAAATTCGCAAGTTATCTGAGGAATATTACAAAAATCAGTTTATTATCACCTGTCGGATTGGTACTCAGCAGTATCGGTTTGAGGGATTCACCGATATTGAAATTGCCGATTTTGACTCCTCCCAAATTGAAGCCTTTGTCCAAAAGTGGTTTGTCAAAGTTGGTAGGAATTCCACCGAACAAGCACAAGCCAAGGCTAGTCAGTTCATGCAAAAGTTGCAGTTATCGGAAAATTGGCACATTCGAGAACTAGCTGTGTCGCCGCTTTTGCTCAACCTGGTTTGTTGTGTGTTTCAAGCTTGCTCAAACTTTCCAGCTAGACAAGTCGAACTTTACAAGCAAGGATTGGACATTTTGCTCAATCGCTGGGATCAAGTCAGGAGCATTAAACGCGATGGTATTTATCGTGATTTGTCTTTACCCCACAAGCTCAAACTGCTGAGTCAAATTGCTGCCATCACCTTTAAGCAAGAACGTTACTTTTTTACAAAAAGCAATGTTCGGCAATACATCGCGGACTATCTGCGTAACTTACCCACTGCCCAAGCTGATGATCCCGAGGTACTGCAACTCAATAGTGAGGCTGTGCTGAAATCGCTCTTAGCACATGGACTACTGGTGGAGCGGGCGCGGGGGATTTACTCGTTCTCGCATCTGACGTTTCAAGAGTATTTAACGGCTAGAAACATTGTTACTAGTCCGTTACCAGAGATATTAAAAGAAAAATTGCTCGATCTGGTCAGCCATGTGACCGAACCCCGTTGGCGCAAAGTTTTTTTACTCACTGCTGGTATGTTGGGTCATGCCCCTGACCTGCTGCAGTTAATGAAGCAACACATTGATGCGCTTGTTGGCGCTGATGAGCAATTGCAGCAGTTCCTCATTTGGCTCAACCAGAAGTCCCTTTCCGTCCAGGCTCCTTACAAAGCAGCAGCTATTCGTGCTTTTTACCTGACACTGGTTCTTCCTCGCGATCTGAGCATAACCCGTGACCTGACTCTCTCGCTTGCCATCGATCCCAAGCTTGCTGGTAATCTTGCCACTGATTTGACCGTAGATCTGGCTCTGAACCGTACGCTATCCCTTAGCGTTGCCCTGGCAGCTGAGCCGACTCTGGATCGAGTCCTTGCCCTAAGTTTTGCTCTGACTTATGACATAGATATTTTCTGTGACTGTGAGTTCGAGCAATCGCTGCAACAACTTAAAAAACAACTACCAGCCCCAGATCAAGGCAGAGAAAGGTTGAAGAAATGGTGGAACGCTAACGGTCAGACTTGGGTTGAGACATTGAGGTCTCTGATGCTTCGGTGTCGCAATATAGGTCATCAATGGCAGTTCAGCGAGCAGCAAAAGGAAGTCCTCAAGCAGTACTACGCTGCCAACCAATTGCTGGTGGATTGCCTCAAGGTCGCTTGTGAAGTCACTCCCACTGTGCGAGAGCAGATTTCGGAAACGTTGTTGTTGCCCATCACGAGAACATCAGGTGATGCATCGGATACAAGGGTATATTTAGCTACAGGAAATGTGGTGAAGCTATGGTAGCCACTTATGATGTACCCCTTGTTGTGTTTTCGGTGGCGATCGCATTCATTGCCTCTTACACAGCACTGGAGCTGGGTGGACGGGTGGAGGTGAGCACTGGGCAAGCGCGTAATCTGTGGCTCTTGGTTGGCGCGATCGCCCTGGGAATTGGCATCTGGTCAACGCACTTCATCGGGATGTTGGCTTATAAGCTGCCGATCCCCATAACTCACGACCTCTCAATTGTCTTAGTCTCGATGGGGGTGGCAATTGTTACCTCTGGAGGAGCGCTCTGGCTCGTCAGCCGTGAGAAGGTGGCGACGCTGCAGTTGCTCTTTGGGGGCGTTTTAATGGGACTTGGGATTGCAGCCATGCACTACATCGCCATGGCTGCAATGCAACTACAAGCGAAAGCGAGCTACGATCCAAACCTGGTTGCACTCTCTGTCGTGATTGCGATTTGTGCATCCCTCATCGCCCTAAAGCTGGCGTTCCATCTGCGCTCCCAGTCAGCATCATCTGGGAGCGTGTGGAAGCTTGGCGGTGCGATGGTTATGGGAGGTGCTATTGCCGGGATGCACTATACAGCAATGGCGGCGGTCAGCTTTGAGCTTACTGACCAAGTGGTACAGCCCGTTCATGGCATGAACCACTCTTTACTGGCGACTGCGATTGGAATTGCCACTTTGGTCATCCTGAAGCTAACGGATCTGACTAGCTTTTTCGATCAGCGCCTGGGTGCCGAAACCGCCAGAGCCGAGGCACTGTGCGAGAGCGAAGAGCGCTTCCGCTCCTTGGTGCAAAATGCATCTGATATTATTGCGGTTATGACAGCCGATGGCATTATTTGCTACACAAGCCTATCCGTCAAAAATATTTTGGGTTACGAAGGCGAGGATTTGCTTGGCAAAAAGGCTTTTGAACTCGTCCATCCTGACGATCGCCCCAAGGCAACGAGCCTCTTGACAAAAGCCCTAGATTATTGTAAAACCAACATCACAGCTGAGTTTCGTTTACAGCACGCCGATGGTTCGTGGCGAGATTTTGAAGTGCTAGTCAATAATCTACTAGGTGAACCGAGTGTGGCTGGTATTGTTACCACTTGCCGCGACATCACCGAGCGCAAGCGAACCGGGGAGGCGCTGCGGGAGTCGCAACAGATGCTGCAGTTAGTGATGGATAACATTCCGCAATTCATCTTCTGGAAGGATAGGAACTCTGTCTTCCTGGGTTGCAATCGTAACTTTGCACAATTCGTGGGTGTTGGCAGTCCAGAGAATATTGTTGGCAAAACAGACTACGACTTAACATACCAGACACAGGAGGCGGACTTCTTTCGCAAGTGTGACCAGAGAGTCATGGAAACGAGTACACCCGAATATCATATTATTGAACCTCTATTGCTAGCTGATGGCAAACAAGCTTGGCTAGACACTAACAAGGTTCCACTTCATGATTCGAGAGGAAATGTTGTAGGTATACTCGGCAGCTTTGAAGACATCACCGAGCGCAAGCGAGGAGAGGCAGCATTGGTAGAAGCGCGGGAAGCAGCTTTTGAAGCATCGCGTCTCAAATCTCAGTTCCTAGCCAACATGAGCCATGAGATTCGTACCCCGCTGAATGCTGTCATTGGGTTGACAAATCTGCTTTTGAATACAGAACTCAAACCCGAGCAACGAGGCTTTATCCAGACGATTCGCCACAGCAGTGATGCATTACTCACCATCATTAACGACATTCTGGACTTCTCGAAAATCGAGTGCGGCAAACTGGAGCTGGAACAGCAACCCTTCGATCTACAAAAATCTGTTGAGGAATCCATCAGCCTAGTGGCTTCCAAGGCAGCAGAAAAAGGCTTAAAGCTAGCATACTCGATTGCTCGCTCCACCCCAAAGACGCTCGTAGCAGATGCTGCCCGACTCAGCCAAATCTTAGTGAATCTACTGAGTAATGCGGTAAAATTTACAGAAGTTGGGGAAGTGACTGTTTCGGTAACGGCTTTGAAGGTGAGAAGCAAGCAAGGCTGGCGTTCTCTCCTGAGTCCTGACTCCTTAGACACTTATGAAATTCAATTTGCTGTCAAGGACACAGGTATCGGCATTCCCCAAGAGCAGATCGAGCATCTGTTCGAGCCCTTCAGCCAAGTCGATTCTTCGATCAGTCGTCGCTATGGAGGCACGGGGCTGGGTCTTGCTATCTGTAAACAGCTAACCCAAATCATGGGAGGACGGATCTGGGTGGAGAGTACGCTGGGTCAAGGCTCCACCTTTTATTTCACGTTAATTGCCCAATCCAGTCCCATGCAACTGGATACCCCTAAGGTGGAGTCAAGAGTTGTGATACCTCAAATAGCTGAACAGTTACCCCTACGGATTCTGTTAGCCGAAGACAATCAAGTGAACCAGCAGGTTGCCCTGCTCATCTTGAAGAAGCTTGGGTATCAAGCCGATGCGGTCAACAATGGACTAGAGGTGTTGCGATCGCTGCGCCAAGAGCCCTACGACGTGGTGTTGATGGACGTACAAATGCCAAAAATGGACGGATTGACAGCCACTCGTCATATCTGCCAAGAATGGTCAAAAGAGCAGCGACCCCGGATTATTGCCATGACAGCCTATGCCACCGACTATGCTAGGGAGCAGTGTTTGGAAGCAGGTATGGATGACTACATCAGCAAACCCATTGAAATAGAAAAACTTGTTCAGGCTTTGAGCCAGTGTCAGCCAACTAGAGCAGGGGGAGCAGGGGAGCAAGGGAGCAGGGGAGCTCTTGAGAATGAAAAATTTCTCTCCTGTGCTCCTCTTGACGCGAAGACGCTGCAATCATTACGCAAGATGGCGGGTGAGCGAGCAAACGAAGTTCTGGCTGAAATCATCAATAATTATCTGACAGAAGCGCCGCAACTGCTGCAAGCGATGCGTACCGCTGTTGCGACAGGAGATGCGTGCCGGCTGCAACAGGCGGCTCACACGCTAAGATCCGCGAGTGCCAACCTGGGTGCGATCGCTCTCTCGGAGCTTTGTAAGGCTTTGGAAGTCATGGGTGGCGCTGGTACCACTGCAGGGGGACTGGCGAGTGTGTTGCAAGTTGAGGCGGCATACGAAACAGTTAAGGTAGCCTTGCAAATCGAACGTGAGCGGCTTGAAAAATAATGAGTACCCACCCTCTCCAAAAAAACTGCCCCTTAATTTTTGTTGTCGATGACGACAAATCCATGCGGATGCTGCTGCGTGTCGCACTCGAACAAGAAGGCTACCAAGTGCTGGAAGCACAAGATGGCGCAGCGTGTCTAGCCGCCTATCAAAATCAAAAGCCCGACGCGATTTTGCTGGATGCTGTGATGCCAGGAATAGACGGCTTTGCCTGTTGCACCCAGTTGCGAACCTTAACAGACAGCACTGTGCCTGTGTTGATGATCACGGTGCTTGACGATCCAGATTCGGTTGAGCAAGCGTTTGCAGTAGGAGCTACAGACTATATCACAAAACCGATTCACTGGGCAGTGCTGCGCCATCGTGTGCGTCGTCTGCTCGAACAATCCCGGCTTTATAAACAGTTAGAGTCAGCCAATCTCGAATTGGAGCGTCTAGCGAGCATAGTGGCTCGTTATAAGGGTAAGAATTTGCAGTAATTTACCATTTGCTGCTTGCACAGCCATCTGCCATGCTTCACGCTGTTCCTCAGGTTCCAAGTTTGTCAATGGTCTGACTTGACGTTCACTGGTGGGTAGGATTTGGGAACCAATGGTTCGGTGTTTGCTCTTGAATCTGAATTTGGGAACCATTGGTTCCCATGAGGAGATTATCAACAACCAAGGAACCAGCAATTAAGTAATTGACATTACGGTGAGTCAAAAGGAAGCGATCGCGACAGTATTCCTCGAAAGTCTTGTGGGTAGAGCGGTAAAGACGGCGATTGCGCAATTCTTTCAAGGCTTTGCCACACTCATAAAACGCCCTTTCTATTTTTCGCTCTAAATAAAGGCGATCGCGCACCTCCTCCTCAGTCAGTTCTTCAAGCTCAACAACTTCTGCTAGTACAGCATCATCCGCAATCAGCTTTTCGTTTGGGGAATTTTCCTCGTTTTCGGAATCGTTAGCCCCCACAGTGGGTTGGTCGTTTTGCTGTATGTAAAACTTTCCTTCAACTCGTGGTTGGAAAACCCTAAATCCTACTATGGGCAGACCAGTTTCACTGGACAAGCCAATTCAGAGTTGTGAATTCTGCAAACTTATACGTTAAGT
Source organism: Scytonema sp. PCC 10023 (assembly GCF_963920835.1). Lineage (NCBI taxonomy): Bacteria > Bacillati > Cyanobacteriota > Cyanophyceae > Nostocales > Scytonemataceae > Scytonema > Scytonema sp. PCC 10023. The sequence continues at coordinate 67,807 of NZ_CAWUDP010000016.1, read as the reverse complement.
CATACATTTTCTAGGACGCGATCGCAAACACGCTGATTGCACACTGTTATTTTATAAACAGTTGGTTCCACCCCAGGGGGATATTACGGGTGGGTGTGTTGCGAGTAAAGATAGCTCGTAACGAGCTAACGAATTTGCAGTCAATGGTGGGGGTATTTTGCAAAATCTGATGTCATCTTCTAGCCGCAGCCCTACAACGCTAGCAAATACGGGGAAAGTTACAGTCAAAGGCAAATTTTTCTTTCTTGGAGATCAGAAGTTTTTTCTCAAAGGAGTTAGCTACGGTCCCTTCTCCACCGGCACACACGGTCAGCCTTTTCCAGAAAAACCAGTTGTGGAGAAAGACTTTGCTATGATGGCAGAACTGGGAGCTAACTGTCTACGTATTTATACCGTTCCACCTAGTTGGCTTTTGGATCTAGCTGCAACTTACGGTTTGAGGATGCTTATCGGCATCCCCTGGTCTCAGCATATCGCCTTTCTTGACTCCTCTGCTGTTCAGGCAGAAATCCGTAACTGCATTGCCACCGGAGTTAAAGCCTGCCGGAATCATCCCGGTGTTTTTGCGTATTTAGTGGGCAATGAAATTCCTGCGGATATTGTGCGTTGGCACGGTCAAAAACGGGTTCGTGCTTTTGTCAAAGAGTTAATGGCGGTAGCAAAAGATGCAGAGCCAGAGGCTCTGGTAAGCTATGCCAATTACCCCTGTACTGAATATTTAAATATTGACTTTACTGATTTTTTATGCTTTAACGTCTACCTGCATCAAGAAAAAGATTTTCGCCGCTACCTCTCCCGACTCCATAACCTCGCGGGGGATAAACCTCTCGTGCTGAGTGAGTTTGGTGTTGACTCGATCCGTGAGGGAACCCAGGAACAAGCACAGATCCTCTCCCAGAAATTGTCATCAAGTTTTGACATGGGAGCAGCAGGGACGATCGTCTTTTCTTGGACCGACGAGTGGTTTACCGGCGGGTATGCTATACAAGATTGGGCTTTTGGCTTGGTTGATGCTGAACGTAACAAAAAGCCTGCGTTCGACACCGTGCAGCAGTATTACACAGCCCCTCTGCCGCCAGTGCTACCTGAGTATCCTAAAGTCTCAGTGGTTGTCTGCGCGTACAACGCTGAGCCGACTATGGATAGTTGCCTAGCTTCTCTCAAAGAACTCAACTACCCTAACTATGAAGTCATTGTAGTTAATGATGGCTCGACTGACGGCACTCTAGAAATAACTCAGCGCTACGACTACGTACGCCTGATTAGCCAAGAAAACAAGGGACTGAGCGCGGCACGTAACGTCGGCATCGCCGCCGCGACGGGCGAGATTGTTGCCTTTACCGATTCTGATTGTATGGCAGATCCAGACTGGCTCACCTATCTGGTCGCAAAGTTTCTCTCCACAGGTCTGGCTGCAGTCGGTGGTCCAAACTTATCTCCTCCTGAAGACTCTCTTGTCCCAGCCTGCGTTGCTGTGTCTCCGGGTGTACCCACCCACGTACTTTTAAGCGATGAGATAGCCGAACATATTGCTGGCTGCAACATGGCTTTTCGTCGCGAGGTTCTACAGGAAATTGACGGCTTCGACCGGCAGTACCGTGCTGCGGGTGACGATGTTGATATATGCTGGCGGCTGCAAGACAAAGGCTACGCAATTGGCTTCAGCCCAGCTGCAATAGTATGGCACTTTCGCCGTAACACGGTAGATGCGTATCTTAAGCAGCAGCGAGGCTATGGTAAGGCAGAGGCGCTCGTTTATTTTAAGCATCCCAACCGCTTTAACCTTCTAGGACAGCCCAGCTGGGCCGGGAGGATCTACGGAGATTTATCCTCGTTTCTTCGTTTTGGTCGATCAGTTATCTACTCTGGGGTGTTTGGTCGCGGGTTGTTTCAAACCCTGTATGAGCCTTCTGGCTCCCTCATTTCTTACCTCCCCCTCACCCTGGAGTGGAATGTGGCGGCTGGTGTTTTATTTGTGTCTGCGCTTGTGTCTGGTGATTATCCGTGGGTGGGTGCGGTAATGTTCCTCACCTCTTTTGTCTGGTGTATAGCTGGTGCCTTACAAGCAGGCATTGAAGAGCGGTTTCAGGGAGCAAGGGCACGCCTGCTTGTTGCTCTGCTTATCTACCTGGGTCCTATTGTACGCAGTGTAGAACGCTACCGCTGGCGCATAAAACAACTCACTAAAGTAGAGCCGATAAAGTTTGATAACCCGTAAACAAAAATGGAAGCAGTTTCTAATAACAAGACTCAAATACTGACTCAACCGGGGTTGATAAAGTTTGCTCGATCAGCTCAGAGAGTACACATTTGTTGGCGCGAACGCGCTTTGCGCACGCTACGCGAACGCGCTTATGAGTTGTCCTATTGGACAGAAACAGGACTGGAAAAGGAGAACCTGCTTCAAGAGGTCATGGATTTCCTCCTGCCCTACAACTATTTCATCACTGTCGATGATGGGTGGAGCGACTGGGATTTGGAGATTCACCGGGGGATCTGGTCAAAGATTCAGGTGAATGTGTGTACTGAAAATCACGGTGGCAACAAGAGATTACTGAGGGTACGGTGTGGACTGAGGATGTCGCAGTTTGCCACTATGGCTATGGTTGCGTATTTCGTCTACACAGTTGTGGCAATCCTTCTGGGAATGCCAGAAGTCGCTTTAGTTACATCTGTAGTAGGGGTACTCAACGCCGTCGTCATTTTCTATGAGAACTTCGGTTTGGGGCGTATTCTCTACCACGTGCTGGAGATGGTCGCCAAAAAACTCCACTTGCTGCCGATACACCCCAAGAGTACCAAGTCTGTCCTGCTAAATGCAGTTATACAGTCATAACGTTTGTTTTGGTGCTTTTCTATACGATTGAGCAAATGGTCAGACGAGAGGTGAATTTGTAAATGAGGCAAGGGTTAAAAGCAATGATGCACCGATACGGGCGCTTGCTCCAATATCCGCTACGGCAGTGGCGCACCATAATAGCAATCCTCGGTCTCACGGCTGGCACCTCAGTCACCGCAACACTTCAACCTTGGCCAATGAAAATCCTGGTGGATTATGCCCTCTCTCAGGCAGCCCTTCCCCCCCTAGTTTCTTCGTTTGGGAACTTTAACGTATCCCTGACGCCGCCACTGCTGGTCATTGTTGCTGCTTTGGGTAGCCTCGGACTTTATGCTTTGAACGCGACCCTTGACACGGGCTTGAACTGGGCCTGGAGTGCTGCCGGGCAAGGTATGGTCTACGAACTGAGCCAGGCCCTGTTCTATCGTCTTCAACGGCTTTCACTGCTGTTCCATAGCCAGCGTACTGTCGGCGATTCTTTGAGCCGCTTGACAGGAGATTCCTATTGTGTATACACCCTGGTCAGTGCTGTGCTAATTTCACCTGTGCAGCATCTGCTTATGCTCTTCACTATTAGCATCGTCGCCTGGAACCTGAATTCTTCACTGACGCTGATAACGCTATGGGTTGCACCAATGATGGCTGGTTTTGCCCTCGTCTTTGGTTCCCGGCTCAAGCGCCGGACAAAGCTGAATCGCGAGGCGCAGTCTCGCCTCACCAGTTTTATCCACCAAACGCTTACAGCAATCCCAATGGTTCAGGCATTTAGCAGGGAGAGTTACAATACCCAGCAGTTTAAGCACTTGGCTCGAAGCGCTGTTACGATTTCGCAACGCGAAACCCTGCTCAAAAGTACCTATGGTCTTGCAAATGGTTCTGTGACAACGGTTGGTAATGCGGTTGTCCTCTATGTGGGCGGGCAGCAGGTGTTATCGGGAGCGATGAGTGTTGGTAGCCTGCTGGTTTTCCTGGCATATCTACAATCGATACAAGGAGCATTTCGGGGCTTGTTTGGCATCTACGGGAGCCTGAAGTCCGTGGAAGCCAATATGGATAGAGTGCTAGAGATTTTGGATGCTAAAGATGGGGTGCAGGATGCCCCAGGAGCTAAACCATTGCCTCTTCGTGCAGCTTTTGAGCGGGGACATATATGTCTAGAGGGAGTTACCTTCGGTTACGAAGCTGGCTATCCTGTGCTAGAAGACATTACCCTGGAAGCGCGACCGGGAGAAACGATTGCTCTGGTCGGTGCGACAGGTGCTGGTAAGAGTACGTTGGTCTCTCTCATTCCTCGTTTCTTTGATCCCTGGCAGGGACGAGTCCTATTCGATGGGGTGGACGTACGAGGTGTGCAACTCAATAGCCTGCGCGAGCAGATTGCCCTGGTGCTACAGGAGCCGTTTCTCCTGCCACTCTCGGTGGCACAGAACATTGCTTACGGTCGTCCGGGAGCCAGCCAACAGGAGATTGTCGCCGCCGCCAAAGCCGCTAAGGCGGACGAATTCATCCGGCAGCTGCCTCAGGGGTATGACACCGTTCTGAGTGAAAGAGGAGCTATCCTCTCCGGCGGACAGAAACAGCGGCTGGCGATCGCGCGGGCGCTGCTTAAGGATGCGCCGGTACTGATTCTCGACGAACCCACTTCTGCTCTGGATGCCCGCACTGAAACCTTACTGCTGGCAGCTTTAGAGCGTTTGATGCAGGGGCGGACAGTATTTATCATAGCCCATCGGCTCTCGACTATTCTCCGGGCGGATCGGATCGTAGTCCTGGAGCAGGGGAGGGTTGTGGAGATGGGAACGCACCAGGAATTACTGACAGGTTCTGGTCTTTACAAGCGTTTGCACTCCTTGCAGTTTCCCGATCCGCCGCAGGAGGTCATGTTATGAAACTGTGGTGGCTGCGACTAGCACGTTACGCCCGAGTCCGTTGGCGCGGACTCGCGTTTGTGCTGGTGCTCATGCTAATTAATGTAGGGCTGAATGTGCTCAAGCCCTGGCCTTTGAAGTTGATTGTTGATTGCGTCCTGGGTAATCAAGCCCTGCCAAATACTCTTGTTTGGCTCAAAACCTTAGCTGGTGGTGCCGATATTCAGCTACTCGGTCCCTTAGCGGGTGCCACAATCGCTTTATTTCTAGCCAGTGAAGGAGTTCGTCTGCTCCAAGATTATGTTGGTGCTGGCGTTGGCAGTCAAATGAGTTATGACTTGGGAGCGGTACTGTTTGATCGCCTACAGCATCTTTCCCTGAAGTTTCATAACCAACAGCAAGCAGGCGATCTCGTCCGGCGAGTCATGACTGACAGCATCTGTATTCGGAATTTGGCGATGGGGGTTTTTCTGCCCGTGCTCACTTCCGTAGTGAATCTGGTAGTCATGTTCATTGTCATGTGGCAACTTGATCACCTCCTTTCACTGCTCTCGCTGGTCGTTGCTCCCCTGATTGTGTTACTTATTTGGGTCTTTAACAAGCCCATGGTTGAGCGAACCTATCAGCATCAACAATTTGAAGGCGAGATTATGGCGCTTGGCGAGCAGACTTTAACAGCGCTACCAATTGTTCAAGCATTCGGTCGCGAAGCACACGAAGATGAGCGCTTTCGCTACCTATCCGGGAAAGCGCTCCAGGCTTATGTGCGCGCTATCCTTGCTCAAATGCAATTTAAAGTTGGGGTGAGCGGGGCAACTGCAGTAGGAACAGCAGTAATCATGCTCATTGGTGGCTTCCAGGTTTTGAATGGGTCACTTTCAATTGGGTCTTTACTGGTCTTCCTTTCTTATCTCGCCTCTTTGTATGTGCCGATGGAGACTTTGGCTTATATGTCGTCTGGTTTTGCCGCAGCGGCAGCTAGTGCTACGAGAGTGCTAGAGGTGTTAGATGCTAAGGAGGAGGTACGGGAAATTGCTGATGCAAAACCTCTGCTTTTACAACCTGGTAAAGCGAGTGGATACGTGTGCCTAGAGAAAGTGACCTTTGGCTACCAGGATGGGAAACCCGTACTCCAGGACATTTCCTTGGAAGCACAGCCAGGGGAAACGATCGCCCTAGTAGGAGAGACAGGAGTCGGTAAGACTACGCTGGTTTCCCTGATTCCCCGTTTTTTCGATCCTTGGCAGGGACGAGTCCTCTTCGATGGGGTGGATATCCGAGACGTGCAACTGCAAAGCCTGCGCGAGCAGATTGCCCTGGTGCTACAAGAGCCGTTTCTACTACCGCTAACCATTGCCGAGAACATTGCCTATGGTTGCTTTGGTGCTAGCCGCCAAGCGATCATCGCCGCTGCCCAAGCTGCCAATGCTGATACCTTTATTCAACGATTACCCCAAGGTTATGACACGGTTATTGGTGAGCGAGGAGCTACGCTTTCAGGGGGAGAGAAGCAACGGTTAGCGATCGCCCGTGCCCTGCTCAAGGATGCTCCAGTCTTGATTTTGGATGAACCCACCTCTGCCCTGGATGCTCAAACCGAGTTTCTGCTGCTGGAGGCATTAGAGCGACTGATGGCAGGACGAACTACCTTTATTATTGCCCATCGCCTCTCGACAGTACAACGAGCAGACCGGATCGTGGTGTTGGAAGGAGGACGAATTGTGGAGAGCGGCACCCATGAAGCATTGCTAAACGCTCGTGGTTCCTATCATCACTTCTACCAAATCCAGTCGAATCTACACAAAGCTTTACTGAGACATAATAGATGAGGAGAGGAACTGTGAATGATTTAGAAAGCGTACCATCCACTCGTGAAATAAGTCTAGCTCTTCCTTTCAATGTCCAGGTTGGGCTTAATACTGTCATCAACTATGATCAGCGTTGTTTTGCTCGCTTTCGCAGCCGCATCAACCCCGCGCTGGTCGTTGGCGCAAACTGCACGTTGGATTATGTCCACTTTGCCCTCGGAGAAGCTGCCAAGGTTGAGATTGGAGACTATTGTTATTTGACCAGTGTCATTCTGCTTTGCGAGCAAGAAATTTGCATCGGCAATTATGTGGTTTTGGGATGGAATACCACGATCGCTGACACTGACTTTCATCCTATTGCACCTGCGGAACGAATTGCAGATGCCATTGCCTGCTCTCCTCTAGGCAAAGGACGACCCCGCCCTCCTGTCATGCGACAGCCAGTGACAATCGAGGATAATGTTTGGGTTGGTCCCAATGTCACAATCCTCAAAGGAGTTCGCATCGGTGCCGGAGCTTGGATTGAGGCAGGGGCATTGGTAACGCGGAATGTCCCGCCATATTCCAGGGTGATCGGAAATCCAGCCCAAGTGATCGGGGAGGTGGGGTAAACATGAGTTCTGCACGCACACTGCCGTGGGACTGGTATCCGGGCACGATTCCCGACAACGTTGTTCTGGCAGATGACACTTACATCGAAACGAGTCTCAGCTTTGAGCTTTGCCGCAGCCAAGCGCCCGTAGGACTACGATTGGGTCGAGGAAGTGCCGTATATAAAGACACTATGTTTGACCTCGGTGTACACGGTAGGGTAGAGGTGGGGGAATATGCGTTGATTCACGGTGCCCGGATCGTCTGCGATGCCGAACTGAAGATTGGCAATTATACCTTGATCTCCTGGCAAGTCGTCCTAATGGATACCTACCGTTTACCATTCGACTTAATCGAGCGACGACAAGCTTTAGAACGAGCAGCGCACACACCTACTCGCTCCCCTAGCGCCGATATCCCAGCGCAACCAATTTGGATTCAGGATAACGTTTGGATTGGGTTTGATGCCTGTATTTTACCAGGGGTGACAATCGGTGAAGGGGCGATCGTCGGTGCTCGGTCTGTCGTCACTCAGGATGTTCCTCCGTACACCGTTGTGGCTGGCAATCCTGCTCGTGTCGTGCGGCACTTAGATGCAGGAGGCATTACTAGAGGAATTGATCATGAGAAGTGAACGCCCTAGTAAGGGAAAAATTATTGTCTTCGGGATTCTGTTCTGGTATCCCCTAGCAGGAGTAACTTATCAGTTCCTCCACTACCTGCTAGGGCTGCGTCGCCTCGGCTATGACCCCTACTACATCGAAGATTCGGGACGCTGGGTTTACAACCCTCAAATCAACGACCTTTCTGGGGACGCTAGCGAGAACATTAAGCGAGTCGCGCCAATTTTAGAGGCGTTTGGCTTCACAGAGCGTTGGGCGTTTCGCGGTCATTATCCTGGGGGTGAGTGTTATGGCATGACCGAAGCCCAAATCCTAAAGTTATATCGCGAAGCAGATGCATTCTTGAATGTCACCGGCGCTCAGGAAATCCGCGAAGAGCATTTGGCTTGTCGTCGCCGCATTTATGTTGAGTCCGATCCAGTTGCGTCTCAGGTTCGGGTGGCTCAGGGGGACAAAACCATGATTGATGACCTAGTTGCCCATGATACACACTTTAGCTTTGGGGAAAATTTGGGTGCATCCGACTGTGGAGTGCCGATCGCTCGCTTCCAGTGGTTACCGACTCGTCAACCGATTGTGACTGAGTTGTGGGACACTTCAAATCATACACCAGGTATCGCTTACAACACCATTACCACCTGGGACAACAAGGGGGGTAAAGACATTACCTATGAGGGTGAAATCTACTACTGGCGAAAGGCACGTGAGTTTGAAAAATTTATCGAACTCCCGCACCAGCGTCCAGTGTCATTTGAGATTGCGGCGGCGGGCGTAAGCGAGAATGTGCGCTGTGTGCTGCACAAACATGGTTGGAGCCAGGTAGACTCGATGGAACTCTCCCAAGATATGAATCGCTACCGCAGTTATATCCAGCGATCGCGCGGAGAATTCACCGTGGCGAAGGATCAATACACGCGCCTCTTGAGTGGCTGGTTTAGCGATCGCTCTGCCTGCTATTTGGCAGCTGGTCGTCCTGTGATCACTCAGGAAACAGGATTCAGCAAATTTCTGCCAACGGGTAGAGGACTTTTTGCATTTAACACTATGGAGGATATTCTGGCGGCACTCGACGCGATCGAAAGCGACTACGAAGGCAATTGCCTCGCAGCCCGCGAAATTGCCTCAGAGTACTTTGCCGCAGAGAAGGTGATTGGCAGTCTTATGGAGCGAGCGGGGTTATAAGCATGGCACGCATTGTTGTTTGCGGATATATGATCCGTCATCCATTAGCTGGCAATCTCTTAGCTTACTTCCACTATCTACTAGGGCTACATCGTCTGGGACATGAAGTTCTATACCTGGAGGAAAGCGGCTGGTCTGGGTCCTGCTATAACCCGATAAACCGCAGTTACAGCGATGACCCCAGCGTCGGTTTTGATGCAGTGAAAACACTTATAAACACCTATGGCGTGAATGCCACTGTGTGCTACCTGAATCGGGACACGGGAACCGTCTACGGTGCGGATTGGCAAGAGCTAGAGCGGATGCTCAAGACGGCAGATTTGCTATTGAATATCGGTGGAGTTTGCTGGTTGCCGGAATTTCTTCTGTGCAAGCGCCGGATTTTAATCGATATGGATCCATTCTTTACCCAAATAGGGCAGTTTGCTGCTGAGGGGCGCAACGAGTATCAAGCCTACTTTAGTTATGGCGCTAATATTGGACAACCCAATTGCGGCATCCCAAGTGATGGTATAAAATGGGTCCCCACCGTACCGCCCGTTGTGCCAGATATCTGGCAAAGCCAAGTACTCACTCCAGAACATAGTGGGCAAGAGCGGGCAGATGCACCATTCACTACAATTGCCAACTGGAGTGCCTATGGTGGGATTGTATACCAGGGCGAACGCTATGGACAGAAGGATGAGGAATTTATGCGCCTGCTGGAACTCCCAAACTACTGTACGCAGAAACTCGAACTTGCGCTTTCGGGCAAGGACACAGAAATAGCAGAGATTACCAAGTCTCTACAGACAGCAGGCTGGTTAGTTCGAGATGCCAGGGTTCTTAGCGCTAAGCTATCAACTTACAGCACTTACATTACTGGCTCGCGGGGAGAATTTAGCGTTGCCAAACAAGCTTATGTCAAAACTCGTAGCGGTTGGTTTAGCGATCGCACCGTTTGCTATCTTGCTGCTGGTCGCCCGGTTATCTTACAAGATACCGGATTTAGCGATTGGTTACCAACGGGTCACGGCGTGCTAGCGTTTTCATCCTTGGAGGAGGCTGTAGATTGCATAGAGCGCGTCAACGCAGATTATCCGGCGCAAAGCCTTGCAGCACGGGAAATAGCCGAGCAAACCTTCTGTTACAAAGTGGTGCTGCCTCGACTACTGGAGACAGTTCTAACCACGAACAGATTCCATTTATCTCCATCTTGAGTTCACTGCCTATGGGGGAAATCATGAGATCACCAATTATTTGATAACAAAATTTAACAACATTTTAAAGAACCATAAGATATGAATAAAAAATGAACACGCAATCACCGAAGGTAAGTATTGGACTTCCTGTTTATAACGGCGAAAAGTTTATTAGAGAGGCGATCGATTCTATTCTGAATCAGACATTCGAGGATTTTGAATTAATTATCTGCGATAACGCTTCGACGGATGAAACTGCAGCAATCTGTCAGACTTACGCAGCTCAAGATCGACGAGTTCGTTACTTTCGCAATCAAGAAAATATCGGAGCTGCTGGCAATCACAATCGCGTGTTTGAAGCGGCTTCCGGCAAATATTTCAAATGGGCAGCTCACGATGATCTGTGTGGACCTAATTTTGTAGCCGAATGCGTCAACGTCCTTGATCGAGATCCTTCAATAGTCCTGTGCTATTCTAGAGCAATCATTATTGACGCTCAAGGAAAATCTCTAAAAGAGTCAGAAGCCACGAACGCACAGATCAGTTCGGCAATTCCCTACAGAAGACTTCGAGAGGTTGTTAGTGAGCAAATTTTCTTATCTAATCCGATATTGGGGTTAATCCGGGCAGATGTCCTAAACAAAACTCCTCTTCTTGGGAATTATCCGGCACACGATTTGCCTTTACTTGCTGAATTAAGTCTCTATGGTAGATTTTATGAGATTCCTGAGCCTCTGTTCTTTAGTCGAGACCACAGTCAGCGAGGCTCGCGTGCGTATGATTATCGCCAACCTCACAAGGCGATCGCTTGGTTCGACCCAAAAATGGCAGGAAAGCTTGTTTTTCCAGCCTGGAGGATGTTTGCCGAATATATAGCAGCCATCAATCGATCGCCCTTGAATTGGCGCGATCGCTTACCTTGCTATGGCGAAATAGCCAAATGGTTGAAAAGCTATAGACAAGATTTAGTGCGCGATCTGATCGTTGCTACAGAGTACCTACCCGGTATTGGTCCACACCTTGCCAAAGCCTATAGCAAACGCTCTGAATCACACTGGGCAAAACAGGTTAGGCAATCGGTAAAAGAATTAGAATCGATGATCTCAAAAGAACAAGCTTTTATTCTTGTTGATGAGAATACACTCGGGAACGAGACTTTTGCCAAGTGGCGGACTATACCTTTTCTGGAACGCGAAGGAGAATACTGGGGTTTACCTGCGGATGACAGCATTGCCATTCAGGAGCTAGAGCGGTTGCGGCAATCGGGAGTCAATGTTATTGTTTTCGCTTGGCCTTCTTTTTGGTGGTTTGACCACTATTCTCAATTCAATGACTACCTGCGTTCAAAATTCCCCTGTATTCAGGAGAGTGACCATTTTGTCGTATTCAATTTGCAACGCGAGTTGGCAGTTGTTGATCAGGATGAGCTAAGTACAGAATTTCACAAGTTCGTAACGAATTAATTTCAGAAAGGCTCTGCGTTACTCTGCGTTGACTCCGCGTCCCTCTGCGTTTTAAAACGCTACGAATTAATGCAAAGCTGTACTAAGGAGAATCGAGGTCGGATGATTGTCATTTTCGCTAGTGCAATAGGTCGTTTTCCCATAGGAGGTAATGCATGGTCTGATCTGCAGTACCTTTTGGGCTTGCGTGCACTCGGGCATAATGTTTTCTATTTGGAAGAATGTGGACCAGAGTCGTGGGTTTACAACTGGGAAACTGAGCAACTCACGACGGATTTGGAATATCCCACCAATTATGTGAGAAACTGCCTGGAAGGGCTTGGCTTTGAAAATCAATGGATTTACCGAGCTGGCGATCGCTCAGTTGGGATGGATATTGACAATTTTAAAGAAATATGTTATGAAGCTGATTTGATGATTGTCCGTGGCTCACCAATTTCTCTGTGGAGAGAGGAATATAAGTGGCCGCAGCGCCGCATTTATATTGATGCAGATCCAGGTTTCACTCAGATTAACATTGCTTGCGGTCATTCAGAATTGGTAAACACCGTTGAACGTTGCGATCGCCTCTTCACAATCGGGCAGCGCATTGGTGCCGAAGACTGTCTCATCCCCACAACGGGTAGGGATTGGCTCTTGACATTACCTCCGGTAGCACTGCCTTACTGGTCCGTGACTGAGGACGACGACGCCACCCACTTCAGTTCTATCATGCAGTGGCACAGTTATCGGGAGGTGATTTACGAAGGAGTCACCTACGGCAACAAGGATAAAGAGTTCCTAAAGTTTATTGATATACCGCAACTGACAAAACAACCGTTTCGGATTGCATTGAGCGGCGGCTTTCCTGATGAGCTCTCCCAGAACGGCTGGGAGGTGATGCCCGGATGGATTGCGTCCTTTACACCAGAGTCTTACCAGACATTCGTCCAAGAATCCCGCGCTGAGTTTGGAGTCGCAAAACACGGTTATGTTGCTACAAAGGGTGGCTGGTTTAGCGATCGCAGCGTATGTTATCTGGCTTCCGGCAGACCTGTTCTAGTTCAAGACACAGGCTTAAGCGATTGGCTGCCCATAGGAGAAGGAATTTTAACCTTTCGTGACCAAAAGGAGGCAGTAAACGGTATAGAAGCAATCAACGCTGACTACAAACGACATCGACAAGCCGCAAGGAGTTTGGCAGCAGAATATTTTGACTCAAATAAAGTTCTTTCGTCTCTTCTAGAGGCGGCAATGAGCTAACGGTCAGTCAGTTTAGGAGCTATCATTCATTATGTCAACAGTAACCATCGGCTTTTCTCCTCGCGAACAGTTCTCCCTAGCTGCTGAATCTTTGCAACGGATTTTCGATTACACCTGTATCCCCTTTAACCTGATCGTGGTGGACTGCAACACCCCAAAGGTATATTGGCAGCAGATCGAACAGGTGCTAAAAGGTCGTAGCAATGTCAAGATCATTCACGCGAATGATTACCTCATGCCTAACCAGTCAAAAAACCTGGTGATTCAGGAAGCTAAAGATGATTTTCTGTGCTTCATAGAGAATGATGTTCTTGTTGAGGAGGGCTGGTTATCCCACCTCATCGCAGCATGTGAAGAGCATCCGGCTGATGTCGCAATACCACGCATTATCGAAGGTCCCGTGGGAGAGACAAAAGTTCACTGGGACCCAGGTCTGGGTCAGGTTCGGTCAGTGCAAACAACCAACGGAGTCAAATGGGAAATTCTTCCACCTACAGGCGATCTACAACTCGATCAAGGTTCCCATCGCCGGACAATAGAGTTGTCTGGAGAGGCTCACTGTCAGCTTTACCGCCGGAGTGTTTTCGACAAAGTTATTCCTTTTGATGACCAAGTCACCTATTTAGACTGGATCGATTCTAGTTTGGCTTTATATAATGCCAAGATTTCAGTTGTGTTTGAGCCGAAGTCTGTTGTTCATTTCTCGCATCCTTATCCTCCCCGTGTAGATGACCTCGACTATTTCTTCAGAAGATGGGATCTCAAACAAGCTACCAACGAGCTTGATCGCATTCAAAAAAAGTGGAATCTGGTTCCTAGCACAGCGGATGTGGATTTTGTCATAGAACGGAATCGCATTGGTCACCTGTATGAAGTCAGGGAGAAACTCAAAGCTCTGATATCGCCGCAGGAATCCTTTATCTTAGTCGATGAGGACATGCTCAACGGTAACGAAATCATCGAGGGTTTCCGGACTATCCCCTTTACTGAACACAATGGGCAGTATTGGGGTCAACCAGCAGACGACCATACGGCTATCCGAGAATTTAATCGCCTGCACCAAACAGGTGCCAGCGCTATTGTTTTCCTCTGGCACACTTTTTGGTGGCTGGACCATTACGTTGGATTTTCTGACTATTTACGTCAAAAATTCTCCTGTGTATTGCAAAATGACTACCTGATTGCATTCGACCTACGGTAATGGAAAAACTAAGAGCAAGTATTATTATCAACAACTACAACTACGGCCATTTTCTGCCTGAGGCGATTGAAAGTGCTTTGAATCAAGATTATCAGCCTACAGAAGTCATTGTGGTTGATGATGGTTCAACGGATAACTCACAGCAGATCGTCGCTGATTATGGAGAACGGATTATCCCCCTGTTAAAGGAGAATGGCGGACAAGGCTCCGCATTCAATTCGGGGTTTCAGATTAGCAAGGGTCAAGTTATCTGCTTCTTGGATGCGGATGATATTTTACTACCCAGTGCCATTGGCAGAGCAGTTGAACTGCTGTGTGATTCCGATGCGGTTAAGGTACACTGGCCTCTGTCTGCCGTTGATACTCATGGCAAGCTGCTAGGAAAGTTGATCCCCGAAGAACCTCTGCCAGAGGGAGATTTGCGTGATGCACAGCTTAAAGGTGGTATAGAAGGTCATATTTTCTCCCCTACCAGCGGTAATGCCTGGTCACGCAGCTACTTAGAAAAAATCTTGCCCCTGCCTGAGAGCCACTATCGATTCAATGCCGATTCCTACCTAGCAATTCTTGCTCCCTTCTTTGGCAGCATCAAGCGCATTGCTGAGCATCAGGCTTTGTATCGCATTCATGCCTATAACGGCACTAGCAAGCGTACTTACAGCTGGCGACTTAGCCACTATGACAATGAACTGACAGTCCTACGCGAGTGTTTACAGGAACAGGGTATTGAAATTGGAGATGCTTTTGAACGCTGGAAAGGTTCTTATCATCAATCTCTTCAGCGCATGGTCGAGTTGGGGCAAAAACTAGAACCGTTCATTCCACTAGGACAGAATTATATTTTAGTTGACATGAATGAATTCGGGCAACATCAGCTACTTGAAAATCGTCAATCAATCCCCTTCCTAGAAAAAAATGGTCTCTATTGGGGACCACCCAGTGATGATGCCACAGCAATTGAAGAATTTGAGCGGCTGCGCCGTCAAGGGGCAACTTTCATCGTGTTTGGATGGCCTGCCTTCTGGTGGCTTGATTACTATACTGAATTCGCTCGCTATCTACGTACCAAGTTTCGCTGTGTTTTAGATTCGGAGTGCTTAGTTGTCTTTGATTTGCGTATGTCAGCTTGATACTGTCTGGGCGTTATTACGAAAGAAGAGGTGAGCAGAGACGATGACACCTGATACCAAAGTTACTATCGCTATCCCAACCTATAATCGCTCGGAGTTACTAAAAGTTAGCCTTCAGAGCGTACTGGCACAGGACTATCCAGATTTCCAAGTACTGGTATTAGATAATGCTTCTTTTGATGATACAGAGGCAGTTGTACGCTCATTTGCGGATTCGCGAATAACTTATGTACGCAACGAGAGTAATATTGGGGCGTTCCGCAATTGGCAGCGAGCCGTTGAGATAAATTCTAGCCCTTATCTGAGCATCTTGTCAGATGATGACATACTGCTGCCCAACTTCATCTACGAGTCTGTCTTGGCATTGGACAAGCATCCGCACGCAGCTTTATCGAGTGCCCAGGCTGAATTTATCGACATGAATGGAGCTTTATTGCGTGTAACCGGCGCAGAACTTTCAGATAACTTGCCAGAAGGAGTTATCAACGGTCTAGACTTCATCCATCAAATTGTTGATGGGCGGAAATGGATTTTACGCACCTCATCTGTCATGTTTCGTACTTCAGCACTGGCAGCGGTTGGGGGATTCGACATACCGCACTCCAAGTATATGATAGACTTGAACTTATATTTACGCATAGCAGCGCAATTCGACATTTTCTTTATTGCTAAAGAACTTGCCCAAGTCCGGTTTCATGTTGAACAGGATTCCCAGGTGACTTTCCATTCCCCAGGGGGAACAGGTTCGCTTGCTGTGATGGCGGAACGTACTGATGCGATCGCTTATTTGCTACAGTCGCCGCGTGCAGAGGATGCGTCGTATCGTCAATGGCTGGCAGAGCGGCTGTTGCATATGAGTATGCGCCGCAGTGAGTTTACGTCTCAGCTTATACCCGAAATCAATTTGAGTTGGTCAGAAAGACTGCAGATTGCCATTCAGGAAATTGCAGCTGTGATTCCAGCAGGAAAGTCTTTTATTTTGGTCGATGACAATCAGTGGGGTTCAGAGATTTCGCCCGAATTCGATGCCCTTCCTTTCCTCGAACATGAAGGACAGTACTGGGGAGCCCCACCTGATGACCAAACCGCCATTCGAGAACTTGAACGAATGCGCGACTGCGGAGCAAGCTTCATGGTCATTGGCTGGCCAGCCTTCTGGTGCCTTGATTACTACTCTAAACTAAGAAATTATCTCAGTTCAAATTTCCGCTGCATTTTGCACAACAGTCGCCTTGTTGTGTTCGATCTGCGACCATGAGGTTCTGCGACATTTATATGGGGTGAGAGCCTTGGGCTGCACTCGCTTTTAGTGGACTGCAAACTGACCGGGTGAAGTGTTCATGATCTGGCATAAGGAAAAAAATAAATTCAAAACCGGAGTCAAATGGCTAGCCATGCCAGCAGCCGTGGCTGTTGTCGGCGTCGGCGGCTGGCTGACCTACTTCCTCGTTAAGAATCAACCTCCCGAGCCAGTGGCAGTACGCTTGCTTACTGTAGAGCGAGGCAATGTTGAAACCACAATCACAGAGGGCGGAACTGTTGAACTGCGCGAACAGCGGGTTCTCAAGTCTCCAACAGAGGGTGCAGTGGATCGGGTACTGGTCAAGCCAGGGGAGAAAGTCAGGGCTGGTCAAGTGCTACTCACCCTGCGTTACCCTGAGCGAAAAATTGCTCTTGCCAGGCAGCAGTTGAAGATTGAGCAAGAGGAACTCAAGCTGGCACGCAGTCAGCAGAAAATTACCGAGGCTCAGGAGAAGCTCATAGCCGAGGAACGGGAACTCCAGAAGCTTACTCCCTTGATGAAAGAAGGAGCTATTACAAGACAACTATTCCAGCAGCAAGAGGACGAAGTCCGCCTAGCGAGGGCTGACCAGCGAGAAGCTCAAAAAGAAGCTCGTGAATCAGTCCTCGAACTGCAAAGCCTACAGTTGGAGCGCCAAGGCATTGAGCAGCAACTCCAAGACACCACGGTGAGTGCACCGTTTAATGGCGCAGTTTTGGGTATTTATGTTAAAGACGGTGAGGGGGTTGAGTTACGCACTAACTTGCTCACTTTAGGCGATCCCAAGCAAGTACTAGTTAAACTCCAGCTTTCTACCCTCAATGCAGCCCGAGTCCGGGTTAACCAAGTTGCCCGCGTCAATGCGATCGGACCATCAGCACAGACGTTCACTGGATATGTGCAAAGTTTGTATCCTCAAGCACTGACACCTGAAGAAACTCAGAAACAGGAAGGCGGCAGTCAAAACAAATCGACTCAAGCAACCGTACCTGCAACAGTGCTGCTTGATACCCCTACTACCAAGTTGCTCCCTGGTAGCCGGGTGAATGTTGAGATTGTTTTACAACAACGGCAAAACGTAGTTGTTTTAACCACAGAAGCTATTCAACGTTCTGGACCGCATCCCTTTGTTTGGGTTCGGGATAGTCAAAATAAGGCTCAGAAACGAAGCATCAACTTAGGATTGGAGGGGTTAGTGACCGCAGAAGTGACCTCTGGTTTGCGTGCTGGCGAACAGGTTATCGTGCCGCCAACCCAGTCGCAACTCAAACCAGGGATACCAGTCATCCCCCAAGGGGGAATTCAAAATTCAAAATGATAAATTCAAAATTAGTTTTTTGGGCGTTGCTGAATTTGGTAATGAATTATGCTTGTAGCACGATGTTCCATTTCCTGTCATCTTTGTAGAGACGTTGCATCCGAAAGTTGTACATCAATGAGAATGTTGAAATTCATATCTTGATTCGGCAACGCCGTTTTTTGAATTGTAATTTAAAATTTTTGAATTCCAAACTAATTAATTTTTTGAATTTTGAATTTTGAATTTTGAATTTTGAATTTGCACTATGGGTCTTTCACCTTTAGATTTACTGGATATCACCTTTCGCTCCTTGAGTAAGAATCCTTTGCGTTCTGGACTGACAACTTTAGGAGTGTTTATGGGTGTGGCTGCTGTCAGCGCCACACTTCAAGTCGGTAACATCAGCCGAGCTATGATTGCTCAGCAGCTGGCAAAGCGAGGCGCACCTCAGGTCTCAGTATACCCAAACTGGGATTCTGGTGGTCAGACCACCCAACTCAAGTTGGAAGACATGGAATTCTTACGAGAACGGGTGGTGGGTTTGCGGGCAATCAGTTCTTTTAATTGGGCTGGTGCTACGCCAACTGTATTTCAGGACAAGGAGTTTACTCCACCCATGTCACCTGTTTCCCAAGATTTTTTGCTGACTTCAGGAAAAGCATTAGTGTCGGGACGGTTCTTTACGGCTGAAGATTTTGCAAGCTACCGACCAGTAGTGGTCATCGATCAACTACTGGCAGAACAACTTTTCGGTGGGCAAAACGCTCTGGGTAAGATGATTTATACCGGGAACAGACCTTATGTCGTTGTGGGGGTGGTAGCGACGAGTCTAAATGAAAATGCACCTCCAGAGGGTCAACTATATGTACCAATGTCTGTTTACAATGCCATGACTGGTAGCCGCGACATTGGTAGCATCCAAATGCGTCCCGACAAACTCGAAGACGTGGAAGACTTGAGCCAGCAAGCGGAACAACTGCTGCAGCAGCGATTCCCAGGTCAAAAATTTAAGTTATGGAACAATGTCTCAGACATCCTACAGCAGCAGAAAACTTTTGAGATGGCATCGCAGGGACTGACGGTGGTGGGAGTGATCGCCCTTTTGGTTGGCGGTGTCGGAATTGCGAATATTATGATTGCCTCAGTGACGGAACGAACTGCTGAAATTGGTTTGAGACGGGCAGTGGGAGCAACAAAGCAGGAAATCATGCTGCAGTTTATTCTGGAAGCTGCGCTTTTAAGTTTACTAGGAGGAACAGTTGGTCTTGGGGTGGTGCATGGATTGACGGTTGTAGTCGCTGATACGTTTAAATTGCCCTACGAGTTTGACACCTCTATCGCAACGCTAGCGTTGGGATCAGCGCTACTGGTGGGGGTGGGTGCTGGTTTGCCTCCCGCCCTGCGAGCCAGCAAGATCGACCCAGTCCAAGCCTTACGCTCACAGTGATAGAAATGGGAATAGGATGACAGTGTTTAAGGAACAAGTAGCAGTTGTTACAGGAGCCTCCAGTGGTATTGGCAAAGCGATCGCCTTGGGACTGGCGGCGCAGGGAGCAAAACTTTGCCTTTTAGGTCGCAACTTGGATGCGCTGTTAGCCATTGCCAAGAGCGTTGATTCACCTCAAGTTGTGAGCTATCAAGTAGACTTAACTTTAGACGAAGACATTCAGAAGCTCAAGAGCCATCTGGTGGAAGATTTTGGGCAGATTGACTTGCTGATTCACAGCGCTGGCATCATTTCTCTAGGAGAAATGAAAACAGCACCAGTTGAAGACTTAGACTTGCAGTACCGCACGAACGTTCGCGCCCCCTACGCCTTGACACAAGCTTTGCTTCCCATGCTCATACCCCGTCAAGGGCAAATTGTCTTTATCAACTCGAGTGCGGGGCTAACTGCTAAAGCAGGTGCTGGGCAGTATGCTGCTACCAAATATGCACTTAAGGCGATCGCTGACAGTTTGAGAGCCGAAGTAAACGCTTTAGGACTGCGCGTCCTCAGCGTATATCCCGGACGCACCGCTAGTCCCATGCAGGCGGCTATTTATAAGATGGAGGGTAAAGCATATAACCCTGAGCGTCTTCTGCAACCAGAGGATGTGGCTGCTTGTGTGATTAACGCCCTCAGTTTGCCCCGCACCGCCGAAGTGACTGACATCCAAGTCAGACCCTTGGTGAAGTAAGTAGGTCGGCGTAAATAATTATCGTTGGGATAAGGCAGCTTTGCTGGGGGAAAAAGAGTTTTCGCCTTATAAAAATTACTATTAAAACGGCGATTAAGTAGATAGGTAGAAATAAACAGAACTATGTTAAGAAATGTAAAAGCCTCTAAAACCCTTACTAATGACCAATGACTAATGACGTCGGACTGCCGAAACTCGTTAACTTTATTTGTACCGACCTACTTACATAATGTCTCGATGCTAATCAACAATTTATTTCATCAAACAAGGATGATACTCAAAGAGACTAGTAATTGTACGGTATATCTTTTAGACTCGTTTCCCGTTGATTTTTTGAATTGGTAAATTTACTGCTACAATTGCAGACTTACTTGGCAACTTTATTAGTGGCAGAGCTAGAACTAGCCCTTTCAAGGTGGGTAAAAATTTTGGTCAAGAAATTCCTCTTTAACCTCTTTACTCTGTGTTCTGGAGTGCCTCTGTGGTTAAATTAATAACTTAATAAACCGCCGAGACGCAGAGGAGCCAGCGCTGCAGGAGGGTTTCCCGACCTAGGCGACTGGCGTGGCACAGAGAAAAGAAAGAGATTTTACGAGTCACCTTGAAAGGGCTGGAGCTAGAACTTACGGATTGACATATTTATAGGTTTTGACATATTGTTAACAAGTTTGCGTTGATTAGTTCACCAACCTCGCCCGTCATGGACGAGGATTGACCGAACCAATTCGGGCAACGTAAGTGGTGAATAGCCCCTGGGAGCCTAATCCTGGTACAGACTTCCGGGTGCTTCCCCAGCCCGGACTTATCTCTAAGCTTGATTGGTCAAGCGTTGGGTAATGCCAAGTCATCTTGGATTAGGTGGGCGAGGGGACTAACTACGGGTTTACTGGTTCCTGGGATTATATCCATTTAAAAACCAGTATTTAAATGTAAAGCCGTGCTAGAAGCACGGGGCAAGAGACCGATAATTTTCGATGACCATTAGAAAAGTTTGAGCAACCCTTACTTGCCTAAGCAAGCTAAATTCCACTCCGGGTTTATATAAGCTCAAATCCGATCAGGGCGTCAAATCCCTAGGAATAAAATTTCAGTTTCTCAGGGTTTTGCCTCTACCAACTTGGAGCAAGAAGACTCACCAAATGTGAGCTTTAGCCAACCTTGATAAGGAGAGAAGAGGCAAATGATAATTTCTGAACCTATTACCTTGAGTTCTATTAGCCATGCCCTCAATGCTGCTTCTGTAATCGGCGTTAGCATTAAAAATCAATCAAGCTTGAGTCTGAGTAAAGAAACAGATTCGCAGCTAGCAAATAGCTCAAAAAGGCTTTCACATCAAACTCCTACTACTCCCACTTTCATAGCTGAAGCTAGCACTCCAACATTCAGTTCAGATACTAGCAAATGCGGTTCTGGTCAAGCACGTGATAAGTACACACAGCCGTTCGCCTGCGACAGCATTTGGAATATGCCGATTGGATCAAACGCCAAATACGTTGATGCCTATATCGGCTCAAAGGGCGTTGGAGTTGACACCGACTGGTTCATCATAACCAAGGAAAGCGATCCGGCTGTGTCCACCTATATGCCTGGTGCCTGGGGTGAAGGTCGCTGCATCGGCTCTACGCCACAGCAGCAAGCACAATGGCATCCGGAAGCGGGTCAACCCTTGAAAGTTCCTTATGATCTTGTCATTGAGGATGCAAAGCCAGGATTTACTCCAAACAACTCCTCAGCGTTCCTAATGCCGGATGGTAGAACTTTGGTGTCTTATAACGTCACCACGCGTTGTCAGGAGGGTGCCCCGCTTTACGGCGTTTGGTTTGGAGAGCAAGATATTTACGGTGATGGCATTGACGGTGGGCATGGTGGCTCAGGAATGTCGAGCATTGGCGGTAGCATTCGCAAAGGTGAGTTGTTCAACGACGAGCCTATTCGTCATGCACTCAAGATTGTTATCTGGGGCAAATGGTTGCACTACAATGCTTCATCGTCAACCCCCGGTCGCCGCTGGCCTGCCCGTCTGGCTGATGGTGGTGCACCAAACCAATACCATGGCTCCAATCCGGCGCTGGTCATGGGTTCGTTGCTAGCAATTCCGCCTAATGTCACAGCAGAAAGCCTCGGACTGACTAGTAAAGCAGGCAAGAAAATCTTTGAAGCAATGCAAAATTACGGTGCCTACGTTGTTGACGATTCCGGGTGGGACTACAATTACCTCTGCCTTGAGCGGAGTGCCGAGCAAGAGTACGAGCAAGTCACCGGGCATCAACTTCATGGAGATGCAGCCCTCCAAGCTGACTTCGCCAAAATCATTGGTGCGGTCAAGGTTGTGGACAACAACGGACCGAAGAGCGTTGGTGGGGGCGGTACACCACGCCAACCTTTAGCACCACCAATTGGAAATTAAAAGCCAATAAGGTTTAGATAAGAGTTGATCTCCCTTCCCCTAAAAAGGCTACGGTATACACACAAGTCATCGAATGACTCAAAATTCCTTTTGTACGCGCACGGAACCTTATACCAATTTGAAAAAAGAATGCGACAGATACCCACTCCCAAACCCTAGTTATCTTAGGCTTTCTTAATGCCGTACCTTATGAATTTTGAATTGGTATTACCCTGCCCTGTCGGGCATCCCTCTGGGCGAGTTCGGAGAGGGAAAGATTTTAGCTACGCTAAAAGCGAGGGTGAGGTTTTGAGCGATCTGGTGTGTACACCGTAGCTTAAAAAGGGGGCTTTATTCCCCCCCTTAAAAAGTAAGGAAAAACTAAGGCGGCGAGGATGTCACTGCCTCTGGCAGGGGGCAGGGAGCACCCGAGCAGGGGGGAGACGCTTGACAGAGCTTGCACTCCGCCAAAGGACAAACGTCCACCGAAGAAGGGGCTTGATACCCATGTTCCGCTCCGCTCCACGGCAGGGGAGAAGGGCTTGCTCAAGAACGCTCCCTTCCCCCTTCTCCCCTGCCTCTTCGGTCAAGCCTTTTTCACACGGCAGGCAAAGCACTTAAAGGCAAGCTGTCCTGAAAGATTGTCGTAGTACTGGTTGTCTATCAATTGGTTAGCGGCTTCGTAGTAGGGGGTGCGGAGTTCTTCTGCCATTTTTTGCTGTTGACCAAACCAATTTGGCACAAAAATTGTGTCCTCTCGTATTCCCTCCCAAATTAAAGCTGTACCAGTGATAGATCCTCTGGGGCTTTCGACAATTATCTCATCGCCGTGATTAATGCCTGCTGCTTGCGCTGCTTTCGGGTGAATTTGAACTAGGCGAACACCGTTCATTTGTTTACCCGTGTAAGTCCAGTGTGTGACGGAGTGAAAATGAACCACACTCGATCTGCCAGTCATGCCCATAAGCGGATACTCCCTATGAACCTCTCCAGAAGAGACTTTCCCTAATTTAACCTTTTGGGTGAATGCCTGCGGGTTCACCGGATTTTTTACTAGTTGCTCTGTATACTCGATGGTGGGATGCTGACCAGTAACTTCCGGATGAGTGTAGAAGATCGGTAAAGCGGCGTGTCCAGCGATCGCTAGCTGCTTTTGCATCTCGGGCGTATAAATCTCTACCTTGCCACTGGGGGTGAGGAATCGCTTGCCTTTATTTTGAGGATTGAGAGCCTGTGCTGCACTATACCAAGAAGGATGATCCAGGTAAAGAGTACTGACACCGGGATGATCCACTGATGGGCAGGGCCAGCGCAAGGGTTCTGAACGCTTGGACATTCGTTCCGTTGTCATACCGCCCATAGCGGGAGTGTTTGCCACGAAAGTTGCCCAAAGATTGCGGTAGTCTTTCCATGCCTGGGAAAAGTTCTCTGTCCAGTATTGCGGTGGATTGCGTTTGTCTAACTTTGCTGTGGCGTGTGCCAGATCAATCCAGATGTGCCAGTCTGGTTTGGACTCTCCCACTGGGGGAACCACTTGCTTTTGCCAACGGATTGCCCGGTCATCTCGTCGCATATAAACGGTTTCCATTTCAAAGCCACTGGTGACAGGTAAAATGATGTCGGCGTAGTAGGCAGACTCCTCCATGAACAATCCAGTGTAGACGTAAAAGTCTAATTTGCGGTACGCTTCCTGTACTTTAGCTGTGTGCGAGGAGGCGAGAAGGGGATTGCCTTGGGTAACAATAGCTTTTAGCTGGTAAGGTTTGCCTGTGAGGATAGATTCAGGAAAATATTCTGGTCCAACAGGCAGGGCAACATCTTTCTTTGGTGTGTTGCCTTTGATGGGTGGCAGATTTAAACCACCGGGCCAGGTGTTATGCATAAAGTTGCAGCCTCCACCATTGATGCCAATGTTACCTGTTATCGCGGCAAGGAATGCCAGAGTGCGGTAAGTGTCGAAAGCTCCCACCTGATGAGAAATACCAGCATTGCAGAAAATAGCAGCAGGCTTTGTTGTTGCGTAAGCCTCAGCAAGAAGTTTGATTTTATTTGCTGGAATGTCCGTGATTCCCGCAGCCCATTGCAGCGTATACTTGTTACTGATAAGGTGCTTTTTCAGTTCGTCAAAGCCCAGTACCCACTTTTGCACAAAGGCAGTATCATACAAGTTGTTGGTGACAATGTGGTAAAGCATTGCCAACACCAGAGCCAGGTCGGTATGCGGCTTAGGTGCAATCCATTCATCTGCTTGCGCTCCTGTAGCAGTTAAGCGAGGGTCGATGACGACTAGCTTCGCTTTAGTCTGAGCGCGGCTTCTAAGAAGATAAGCAAAGGTTACTGGATGAGTTTCCGCTTGGTTGGTGCCTAAGAAGAGAAAAAATCTGGCAGACCCTAGATCTTGTTTGCCAGTAGCGCCATCGATACCGTAGCCATTAGTAAAATTACCTAAACCAAAAGTCCATGCCAAGGCATTTCCACCAGCATCATTGCAGACAGGACCTACATCCGTGTCGTTGGGACTACCCAGCAGAGTGAAGTAGCGTGCGACTAGAGAACCAGTGCCGCGTGGTAATCTACCAGAAGTTTTGTTGGCGATCGCCCTGGCTTCCCCTGCATCTCTCAACGCCAGAAACTTGGCGGCGATCGTCTCTAACGCTTCGTCCCAAGAAATCTGCTCAAATTGAGAATCGGGTGAACCCTTCTCACCTGCAACCCGTTTCATCGGGTGAGTGAGGCGGAAGCGATTATACACCAATTGGGTCATCATCGGACCCTTGACACAAAAGCCTCCTGCCTGTACTGGGTCATCCGGTTCGCCTAAGACATCTATAATGCGTCCGTCTTTCACATGAACCTTTAAACGGCACAGAGAGTTGCAGAATTGGCAGGCACTATCTACAATCTTGTCTGGTTGCAACGCACCTGATTTCTGGGTAAAATCAAATTTAGTTGATTCGATGGCTGCACTATTGCGGTTTTCCTCGGCAGCATCTGCCTGTTGTTTTCTGAGTAACTCTGCTGCGGTGACAGTGGCTGTACTGACTGCTACCCCTTTGAGAAAACCCCGCCGTGAAGTCTTTATCTTGCGTGACATGATTGAGATGCTCCCTGTAAGTTAGTAAGAGAGTGTTGATATCCTCATATAACTTTGACATCTCCCTCGGCTAGAAGCACGAGGGATTCTAGACTGTTGTTGCTCCGAGAGCTAAAAGCCCATCTGGGCAACGTCCACGATATGATTTATTAATCCTTGTAAACAAGTCATACCGTTGTGGCGTTGTCAAGACCGCCCTACCTACCTCGACCAGGTTAATACCTAGCTGTGTAGCTACTTTTCGTACAATATTTGCTGCGCCATTTGCATCCGCGTTTATCAACAAACCCGATGCAGTTTTATATAATCCGCGCTCTATTCTTCTACCTGATGGCTTCCAATCCTTGGGTTTCTCACCAAATTTGTGGAGACTATCACCATCTAAGAACGAGGCTTTGCTTGTATAAGCTTCCTCGGTAACTGTTACTACGATTCCATATTCGCTGGCTAACTGTTTTAACCGCGCAATCAACCGTCCTGTTGGGATGGGTACAAAATTCTGATTGTTAATCTTACCCATCTCAGATCCAACCTTGTGCCCCTCGTTCCATCCAATTATGATGTTGCCAATCCTGTCATTCAGGCATCGGTTCACAATGAATCGCGCAGCTTTGTTAATAGCGTCGCGCATTTGGTTGTTCCGTTTGCGTTGAATACGGTCTAAGTTACTGTCCCAGTACAAATCAGACTTCCCGTGCTTGTACTTCGCAATAAGACGGCAGTAACCCTGATTCATTGCTTTAAGCTTGCGACCATCAATAATGAAGCTTCTACCGCAAGTTGAAACACCTGTTAACCAATTCGACCCGCCGTGGTCAAACGACCAGGCATGACTGTAATCAAGATTGGGATTAACTTTGATTGGTTCTTTCCCGTCATCAATAACCCAGTCAATGACAAACTCTCCAAGATAAGGACGCACCGTCACTTCTCTTACCCACAGGGAGTCAATGAAATCAGGCGGCTTTAACTTAACCTCAGTAATGAGTTCTGGCTTGGTTTCCTTGCTGATTGATGGTTTGAAGTACCCATCACAATAACTGAGGGCTTGACGCGGAAACGTTACTGCTGCCAATCCTCCTTTTTTGCGATACTTAGGCAAAGATGGTCGGTCAACCTCTCCCTTGTAATAAGCTCTTACCTTCGTGTTATAACTGGTAATCGACTCGCCCACGGATTTTAAAGTTTGTTGGGCTGCTTGTGCTGCTAGTCCTTTGTAATGCGGATTTTCTTTGAGAACTTTGTCTAGCTCTGGATAAGAACCATTGCATTGATATGTCTTCCATCCACTGCGTAACTCATCTGCGCACCAGTAAATGGTGTATGCATTGTCCATCTCTTGGAGACGCGCAGTCCGGAGTTTGGCGTGTATGATAAATGGCACAGTTAATTAAGCTGTTAGCGTGTTGACATTGGTCAACCCAAAATGCTTTTTCTTCGTCGTTAAACTTTGCCCTTACTAGAATTGTCCGGTACAGTTGACTCACCCCCTGTTGCTTTTTTAGCATACAATTAGTTAATCCGGTTATTCTAATTATGTCAACAGGAAAAGGAATAAAAAGAATAAAAAATAATCCTGTTTTTTACCCAGAGTTAAAGAAAGGACATGAAATTTCCCTTACAGATTATTCGTGGAATAAACTAAAAAGTTTAGCTAAGAAAAAGGGAATAAGTGCTAGCGAGTATGTAGAGCAATGGTTAAGAGACACTGCGGACTAAAGTCCTGCGTGTCGCGTTTCATCCCCTCCTTAAAAGGCAGGGGTTCTCACGCTCCCGCTATGTTTTGATAGGCAGTAACCCAGATGTCGAATAACAAATTATTTGGGAGCCGGCCCCACAAATTAAACTGTCGTTACCCCGACATCTCTGGAGGGGGGCAATTTGACCCTTCGGGTATCTCCTCGATAGATGACTTTTGCAAGAAATTTATGATTGTTGAGAATTCCTAGCTTATTCTAAAAAATGCTGTGGTTAGAAGAGGTAATAATAATTGTTAAGGTACTTGAATATTTTTATGGGCAGCCACGGCGAAGGCGACAAAATCTCTAACCCGTTTGAGGAACTATTAGATAAGTTAAGTATTTTCACACACAACTCGGGTGCTGACGATAAAGCCTCGCGTCGTAGGTTCGATGGTTGGTCTTTGTCGGAGCGAAACCCTGAGGCGATAAAAGCTTGGATGCCGATATGGGAATGGTTCTACCGCTACTATTTTCAGGTTCAAACCTCTGGTTGGCATCATATGCCATCGGTTGGGAAAGTGTTGATTGTCGGTTCCCATAATGGCGGGTTAGCTTCACCAGATACATCGATGTTTATGTATGACTGGTTCCGTACCTTTGGCTATGAACGATTAGTCTACGCTTTGATGCACCCGTCAGCCTGGCAAACTCCCATCTTCGCTTTGCCGGGTGCCCAGGTGGGGGCAATTATAGCGCATCCCAAAATGGCGATCGCTGCTCTACGAAGAGATGCAGCGCTACTCGTTTACCCAGGAGGTGCCCAGGATTTGTTTCGTCCCTACACTTGGCGAAACCGAATTCATCTGGCAAACAATAAGGCGTTCATCAAGCTGGCTTTGCGGGAGGAGGTGCCAATTGTGCCGATTATTTCTCATGGTGCACACTCAACTCTGATTGTGCTAGCTGACCTTTACCAACAGGTGAAACAATTGCATGAATGGGGCTTTCCTTGGTTACTTGATGGCAACACGGGTGTCTTCCCAGTTTACCTTGGGCTACCTTGGGGGGTGGGAATTGGACCTGTACCAAATTTCCCGCTTCCCATGCAGATTCATACTCGTGTCTGTGCACCGATTGTGTTTGAGCGTTACGGTTGTGCCGCAGTTCGTGACCGTGGTTACATAGATGCTTGTTACGAAAGGGTTCGTGCCATGATGCAAGCGGAACTCGATGACCTAGTACAAAAGTATGACTGCCAGTAGCGCAAATGAAATCTACCAGAAGCCGCCCTGTGGGTGTCGGGAGCATCGCTCGCCGATAGGCTCCGGCAGGCGTTGTTTGCTTAGCCACAGGTTTTGGTTCCTGTGGCAGACAAGATGCAAGATGTGGAACTTCTTAAAACTTACTTTGCTCCTGGTATCAGCTTCATGACATTTGCTCTAATAACGGTGTCATAGCTGTAGCCATACTTTCTCAAATCCAAAGTGTCTTTTGGTGTGACAATATCATCTTGTGAAAAAGCAGGTAGCATGGATAACAAATCCCCTGGAGTCCAATTCGCTGGAGTGGACTCACCACCATCCCAAGGCCACAATCGGTCATTGAGATTTTCTCCATAATGTCCACCTGAGGCAGGATAATAATTGCTACCTTCATGCCCGTTTGCCTGCCATTCAGCCCAAAGGCGATCTACATTAGAATGAATCAGCCAAAATACTGGATCGTTGATAGAACAAGCAAGGTCAGCCATCGTGCCAAGAGCTTCGGGACGACCTACCGCAGGGTCAAAAGTAGCCCCACCAACGAAGCTATGAAAATAGTTATGTTGAAACACTCCAGGCGTTGGTTGCTGACTAGAACCATCCAGTTTGATAAATCCTTCTAAAGCTAGACGAAAAGTTCCATAGTCGTCAATAGCAAGGACTTGATCCACATCTTCTTTAGGAAGAGGGTAACTATTTGTAGGAGGCGATTGCATAAAGCGTAAGAGTGTGTCGCCCAATGATTTTCCCGAGGGCTTAGTATGTAAGTCTGGGTTGATAACCCATCCATTGGCTTTTGTAAAAGGACCAGACACAACAGGTCCTCCTTGAACATTACCTAATTGCGGGATGTTGAGATTGACTCCTTGACCATTTGGTCCCAAAAAGTCATCTTGAAAGATCACTTTCAACGCCTTAGGATCTGTCCAATCCCAGTAGGGAATCGTCACATTCGGGTCTACTGATTGTAAGGCTTTTTCAAATCGGTATACCAATTCACGATGCCACGGTAGTAATAGAGCGCTTTCATGAGCACCATCATGCCCCGCTGCTGGACCTTGGGCACTATCGTACATTAAACCCATTGCTCCCAGATGCACTGCAACAAACTGGTCATAGATACTGACATTGCTACCTTCTGGGAATGTATGCTTTAATGTCTGCACAGCATGAACGAATGCTTGTTTCTCGGATGAGGTCAGGTCAACAACGTTCCTTCTAACACGTGCTTTATAAGGAGGAATCCTTTTACTAATAAGACCCTTGCTGTTTGCAGGAGCAAGAGCAGAATCAGCGTTATAAAATACTGGCAGCTTGGTATTAGAACTGCCGTTGACGATCGCATTTGATGCCTGTTGATGCTGAGCATTATGGGAAAGTGCGGGACTTCCAAACACGACTAGAGCAGCAACTATACTAGCAATGATGACTGTTTTGATAGTTTTGGGGAAAATTTTCATAATTTACACTCTTATTGTGTTCTCAAGATAAGATTTGCTGGGCATTCGGGTAATATCAATGGCTTATTAGTATATAAAATTACATATAATATATTGACTCACAATATAAAATTTTTCGGAAAATCCCTCTATTCTTTTGCAAATAGCTAAAAAGCCGCTTGTCGAATCAAAAATTATGCCTTTTTTGTTACCTTTCAAAAGAGAAAAATATTATACTTACCAGCGAATTAGACATGATCATGGATTGTGCGATCGCAGGACGCAGCAACCCTATCGCGCAAGTCTAGGTCGAAAATCCTGTTGTTTGCTCTTGGCTACAACTACTACGGTCTAATCATTCTGTCGAACTTAGGTGGTATAAAAGTGAATTGTGAGAAGATTGCGATATGTGACTCAATTACTTGTAAAATTCTTGACATGAAAAAAAAGTTAGTTGTAGCCTCTATTTTTCTTTGTTTGATGAACTCTTCTTTTGCAAGCGCACAAATCAGTAATTTTGAAGACCCCAGACTGACGCTCTCAACTGTTGAGGCGGATTGGTTAATCAAGACTGATAAAACTGAAAGACCCCAAGTTGGTAGTAGTTCTGCAACATTGCTTAAAGCAGAAAATGAACTACAATTTCAGGGTGAACTGGCTGCTATAGCGGGTAATGGGGGACTTGTTGGGTTTGCGTTTGTAGAAGCGCCTTTGTCGCTAGATTTAAGCGCATACAAATACATTGAATTTTACGCTAAGTCCAAAGATCCTGGAGTTGTTTATACCCTCACACTTAAAGATGAGCAAGCTCAACAGGACACTGGTACTCTCACATTTGAGCAAGAGTTTATTGTTGGGATAGAGTGGACAAAGGTAAAGCTTCCTTTGAGCCACTTTAGAGCAAAGATTCGTGGGAGACTTGTTGATGGCTTCCAATTGGATTTGGAAAGAGTGCGATCGCTCTCTTTTCAAATTAATCGCAGCAATCAAGAAGCAGATTCACCAATTCCACTGCAATTTGCTTTAGATATAGGCTCAGAGGTATACGTAACAAATCAA
Organism: Scytonema sp. PCC 10023; assembly: GCF_963920835.1. Lineage (NCBI taxonomy): Bacteria > Bacillati > Cyanobacteriota > Cyanophyceae > Nostocales > Scytonemataceae > Scytonema > Scytonema sp. PCC 10023. The sequence goes on along the minus strand of NZ_CAWUDP010000016.1, from coordinate 36,995 downwards.
GATTAAGAAGAACTCAGAATATTCCCTCTAGTTATTGAAAAAGTAAACAAAAAAGTGCTGACCGCTCTTGTTTCTTGAGCTTTTACCGTTTCTTTTTCCACAATTAAGGTAGGGGCTCTGATCCTTGTCTTCGGGGGGTCAAATGCGATTGGGTAAAGCTCAGGACCCTCTAAGGCGATCGCAGGGTTTATCGCAACCCACATTGCTAGAATTATTCCAAAACAGCACAATAATGCCTTTTTCATCCTTCGTTTTGAGTAGATAAATGCGTCCTCATAGTCTCATAGCACAGTGAACTTAGGGATTTCCAAGAAATAAATTATCCTCAATTGTGGGGTGCTATCCATCTTGTGGGGTGGGCATCCGGTCCCCCCTAAATACAAAGGACGGGTAAGGACACCCATCCCACAAGAAAATTTGGGATATTTTTTGCCTCGTTCCCAGCCTCAGGCTGGGAACGAGATTTTAAAAGGGTTTTGGCTTAAATTGACACCAATAGCATCCTGCCCGCCTTCAATACAAAGGACGGGTGGGGACACCCATCCCACAAGAAAATTTGGGATATTTTTTAGAGTGGAGGTCCCTTAGCTACATCAATCCTCTGCGTCCTCTTTAGATAACAACTCAATGATTTTTGTGATTACATCTGGGTGACTCACAATTGCATTATGGTTTAGATTTTGGTCTCCTGAAAATTGATGTCCTTCTATGTATCTATATGGCTCTAGGTTCTTCCATTTCTTAAAATAAGCTAAGCTCCCATATGGAACTACTGAATCCCCTGAGTTAGATATTGGATCATGATCTGGGAACTCTGCCTGTATCTTTTGCTCTGTTTTGGGTGTTTCTAGTATTATTCCCTGTTTTATCACTAAATCAGTGTTATGTGGAAATGGTTCGGGAACTTCTGGGCTGCCCCACTTAGTCGCTATTTGCAATTTCTTATCATCAGTAAAATGATAATATGCTCCTACTGGTGTATCAAAACCAGTTGAATAGATGACATCTAGTTTGTTAACAGGCGGGCATTTTATTAATGCACTCCCGATGTAAGAATTTCGACGAGTTATATACAAATCATCCCGATAATAAATAGTTTGGTAAACTAGTGTCGTATCTTCAGCTTGTGCTTTCTCTAACGTCTCTTCGACTGTTATGGGTAGATAATCATCTAAATTTGGACTGTCAACCTCAGCATAATACCCAAAAAATTCTGTATTAAAGTATTCGTATCTCCCAACTTCATTTTGTAATGGCAATAGCCAAGGCATGCTTGAAAAAGATTGGAGTACGTCTTTCATCCCTTTTAAAGCTACTTGCAATTTACCCGCAGGTAGAAGTATGTCACTATCCGACAGCCTATAAATTGCTTGTGGGGCACCTATCCAAGGTGGGCTAATTGCTATATATCGTTCTATATATTTACTTACCCAATCTGGGTTATAGGTGTACATCCAAGTCAGTAAATATTGTATTAGTCTATTCCCCATACTGTGTGCTATTAGCACTACAGGTAATTTCTCTCTATTGTATAATTCTTCTATTTTGGTTTTGAGGTTCGTAAAAGTTTCATATCGCCGTTCCAAACCTGCTGGAGCTACTCGCCAATCATAGGGATGACCTATTCAATCAACATTTTCCTGGTAACCAGTTTCTACTAGTTTATCCACTAATGCTTGAAAATATTCATTGCTTTTGAGTGCTGGGAAACCAAGTCGAGGATAACTTACATTTTTAATTCCTTCTAATCCTTCCACTTCTCTATTAAATTTATCGTCTTCGTTATCTTCTTCTTCTTCATATTCAACCTTTGGAGTTATGCCATCAAATACCAATTTCATATGGTTTTGCCAGTCCTCATCAGGAGTAAAAGGGGTCACTTTCGATATATCAGCTTCAGTTTTGTAAGATTCAACTATTGATTCCGAAACAATAGAATCCTCTTCTTGAGTGCTGTTTTTATCTGAAGACAGATTACAAGTCAATTTCCACATTTGGCTCCTGTTAAACCAAAGTGGTGACTTCGCTTTCAGAAAATTTTTCGTTTTTAGTTGCGATCCTGTTATGCCTGGAAATAGAATTACAGGATGACGTTTTGTACTATTGCTCATTTGTTTTTCCTTTTATTGTTGGAGTTTTAAGTAACGAAACTAACTTTTTGACCTGCCTATAAAACGTAATCGTGTATAAAAAATGCTAGAAACAACTTGATTATTAAGTGTAAAAGAAGTTTCCACATTCATACTTAAACTTACGTCTGCCAGGAATGATGCTCCAAAACTAAATGGTGTAGACACACCATCCGTAAGTCTTTGTTCAAAACCATATGAAAATCTGTCAACTGATTCACCATCAGCTGTCCATATGTGTTTATCTTCTATGGCTCAACCAAGCGCTATGCAATCTTTATCTAGAATTGCTCATAGAGGTTGTTTTAAAAGTCCTGTAAGGTATAATTGCCGCTCTGACTTGGGTCAAGTGCAACGTAAGCGCAAAGCGCAGGCTCCGCCAACAAAGCAGCGTGTCCCCTTGGGACTCAGAATCAAGGTTACAGCTATGTAAACCAGATACTTCGCTGTGTTTACCATTCGAGCAAAAACCCCTTTTAAAACATCCTTTTAAACGCTAATTTACCCATAAGACTCTTTTTGGTAGCAAATAATCCTGTTTTATGCGGTCGTTTGTATACTAGTACGACCATAGTTAAGTTTGCAAGGACAGTTAAGACAGTTAAGACAGTTAAGAAAATATTTATTAAAACTTCATACTTAAGAAGTAGATGTTGAACAAACAAGCCAGTGGGGTTTTCACACCATCCCTCTTGCACTCACTGCCTCCTTCACCCGTGCGATTGGCTTTGCCACTGCGCTTTGCGCAATCGCAATGGCTGCGGATGCGGAGCACCATCGCACCAAGCACATTCGCCCATAGACAAAACCCTGACTAGGAAAGGGTTTTAGATTTTAATCTGGTGAGAGTGATTAAACATCGCTATACATATCGAATGGTTTCGGGATTCAATATTTAGATGCGTTTGCCCTGCTGATGTAGTAGAGTTATTGTCTTCCAGAACGACAACTCAAAAGCTACCCAAAATACTAGAACTTACCCATTGACAGAAAACTGGAGTGACGTCTGTCAAGTAAAATTATAAGGAGACTAGAGAAATTTTTGCTAAGCAGTGATTCGCGCTTCTAGTTGAGCAGCGCTCTTTTTCAAACCCAAAGAACGTAGAATTTGGACAGCAGCCATTTCACCCGTTCTACAACCACCTTCCATATAACCTTGGAACTTTTGGGAGCAATGTTCGCCAGCAAAAAACAGATTCCCCACCTGTTCTTGTTCAGCTCCTGCAATTGTTGTCCACTGTCCAACAAGATAGCAAGCATAGGAGCCTTGTGTATACGGTTCTCTGCGCCAATAAGCACAGATGGGTTGACTTTGGCGTACACTACTCATTCCTGGGAAAATATTTTCTAATTGTGATAGCAGTTTTTGAGCTTGAGATTCAGCCGAACGTAGCCCTAGTGGTAAACTTTTTTGACCGCCAGTAAAATTGGTGAGTACACCACTTGGTCCTGGTTGATAACGAGAAGCTTCCCAGATGCTTGCAAAGTCTAAGTCAGTAGAGACAAATGCAGTTGAGTTATGGCGCGTGCGCCATATGCGTTCTTGATAAGCAGTAATTAACTTGGCATTGTTACCATAACGTGAACTACCTACACCGCCTTTTGACAGGTCGGTGTAGGCTTCTGGCGTTTTAATACTACCAGAACTTCCTTCAAGGTACTATTAGTAGTTGATGACATTACTACCGGATTCCCTTTACGGCGTTTTATCGTTGGGAACAGTCCCAGCCCAACGCGCTTTATGTTGATGGATGCGTTAACATCCCTGTCAACCCAAAGCGATTCAAATTCGTCCCAATACTCACGAATATTGCAGTCAGTGAAGACAAACTCGTCACGGTATGCGAGTAATTGAGATGTATATGCTGGATTTACAGCCATTGTCCTAGCCCCAGCAATTGACGCTATGTATTCTAGGATTGTGAAAAACTGTCCAAATGAAGCATCGTTCCAGGATTTATTCAACCCAGACTTAGCTGATTGACCATTCGGCAAATACTTACCGTCATCATCCTGTTTGGCTTTGTTACGCTTTGACAAAGCCTTCAGGTTTAAATCCTCATAAACAAAAACTTTTTTACCTGTTCTAACCAGTGCATGGGCAGCCTTGAATGCATGGTCACGACGGGAACGAGCAATACGTTGATGCCCTCGTGCTTCCCGCTTGGCAAGTTTTCTGCGTGACCGACTACCTTTTTTGTTGGCTGATTTACGATTAGAAACTTTAGACAGACACTTTTCAGACTTCCTGAAAGACTTTAATGCTGGCAACTTGGTGTTTTCAGATGTCGCCAAGTAATTATCTTCGTGAAGCACCGCATCCAAACCCACAGCATTATCCCAAGTTGGAACAACAGTGTCAGGTATAAAAGTTGGGACATTGGGGTCTTCCAGACAAATCGTGATGTACCATCCATCTGCCGATCTCGTCAAGAGAACATTTTTAAGCGTAAATCCATTAGGCAAAGAACGATGTAAGCGCACTTTTACCCAACCCTTTAGCTTTGAAATTGACAAAAATAACCAGTCTCTTTCAATGCGTTCAATGGTAATGGCTTGACCTTCCACTCTCAGAGTACGGTAACGAGCAGCGTTTTTAAAGCGTGGCTTCCCACTACGATTGCCGTTGCTATCTCCTTTGAGAAAACGAGAAAAGGCTAAGTCTACTCGCTTGGACACATCTTGAAGTGTCTGCGATGGTACACGAGTAAAGTCTAGTAGCTCACCAGAATAATAAACTTTCAGCAAGTCTTCTTTGATAACAGGAAGTTGCTTTTTCTGGGAGTAAAAGTCTGGATTATTCCGCAATTCTGGCAATGAACAAATAAGCGGACAAGCGTTAATACTATTACGATTATTTTCCCACCAGTCAAACCTGTCTCCTAGCTGCTTGTTGTACCAGTATCGGCAGACTCGTAGCCAAGTATTAAGTTCTAGCTTTTGATTGGTATCCGGGTAAGCGCGGTACTGATAGTTGAGCAACATCAACGAATCACCTCCTTGTCTTTCTTTCTTGTGTTGTCTAAAATTAGCTTAGTCCCACTAGCATTATTATGTCAACCAGAAAAGGTAAAAAAGCTGTAAAGAATGTACCTCTATTTCATGATGAGGTAAAAACAAGGCATCATATTTTGTTAACGCCTACCGCATGGCAAAGATTACAGCAACGCGCAAAAGAGCAAGAAATAAGTGTTAGTGAACTCGTTGAGCGTTGGGCGATGGATTGACAAAAACTCGGGCACCCTCTCACCTGGGTTGACTGTACCAACCGACGGTGGAGGGTGTACCTCGTTTTTATCCCGCAATTCATCTCATCACTCCCGTAACGGGTGAGTGATGAGATGAATTGCGGAGTTAGCTAAGGAAGCGATCGCATTTTTTTTCACTGCTGGCAAATCGACATTTAACGAGACTTGACGCAAAGTAGTAAATGGTAGCGCCAGCAAAATTCGCTCATATGTGCGTTCAAACGAGCGATTACCAGAACGTAAACTGACGCGGTAAGTGCGATTGCGCGGAGCGCAGTGCCCTAAAGGGCAATCGCTTCGACTCGTGATCGCTTCTAATTCGGTCCCTGTTTCAATAGAATTTGTCAAAAATCGCGCTAATAAACTCGGGACTTGGTCATTCCCCCCAACAATCTGATAACGCTCATCACTTTCCCCAGTAATCTCGAAGCTGCTTGGATCTGTGCCAATAAAAAGCAGCATAGAAAGACTAGACTGCTCCCTCGCTTCTCGACCGTATAAACCAGTGTAAGCGACTTGTATTATCTCACTCAGAAGTGGGTGAATTTGCGCGTCCCTCAAGTACTGAGTGATAGAGGTATTATCCAACTTAATCGCAACTTGATTGCGTGTGCGATAAGTTACGGGAGTCTTGCCAAGAGCAGCTAAATCCTGCTTTATCTTCTGCACCAGGGTCGGGAACCACTGTGTGATTTCTTTTTCTGATATTTTACGTCCTTGAAAATACGATGTCCCTTGTATCAAATCCTTGTCAGCAGTATACAAATCTGCAATTTGTAAACCTAATTCCTGTGCCAAAGAACGTAACCTGGTATGGCTTGTGTCGATAAATTCTCCACCCAAGTCTACAGGTATAGAAGTACCAGCAAAATTTTGTACTGTATATATCCGACCGCCAACGCGATTTCTTGCCTCGATAATATCTACTGGCACTCCAGCTTGAGAAAGACGATAAGCCGCGACGAGTCCAGCAATTCCCGCACCGACTACCAATACTTTGGGAATTGTCGCAAATGCAGCAGAGTCAGCTCCACCATGCCACGTCACCGCACTCATGGCACTTGCTAATCCCAAACCCCCATAGATCAGGCGACGACGAGTGGTCTTTTGTTGGAGAATATCAACGATTTCGTCCGCAGGAATTCCTGTTGAAACAGATGCCTTGGTGATTTTGTAAGCTCGCCGTAATGATGCCATCAACGCCGATCTCGCCATTGGGGTTGCCTTAATCTTTTATCTTGTGATAAAAAATATATCTTAGAAAATACTAGATAAATGTGCAGTTCTTGTTACATTTGTTTAGATAAGTTGACAGTTCTACTATCAAAAAATAGAGAAGCCAACGATGCTGATTAGTTGTTAGCAGGACTTGTGTTTGCACTTGAAATATTAAGGCGATCGCCATATCTGACTCGTGAAGGTCGTCCTTTGTCCTTCGTTCTTTTTAGTGTTAGTTTTGTTAACAGCAACGAAGGTCAAATCTCACATTTAGGCAACACATCTGCCTCATTAACTGGATGAGCCGTAATCGAGTGGAACAGCGCTTCGTAACGATTTAAAGCTTGCTCCAAGGCAAACTGCTCAACAGCATACTGCCGACTTTTGCGACCTAGTGTTTCTACTTGATGCGGATTTTTATATAAATTTAAAATAGTCTTAGCTAATGCATCGGGGTCTTCTGGAGGAACTATAATTCCGCCGCCACTTTTTTGCACCGAACACGCTGCCGTACCGCCTAGTGGTACGGACGCTATAATAGCGCGACCACTGGCAAGTAGCACTTGAATTTTTGAAGGCATGTTAAAGGAAATCACATTCCGCTTTTGCACCACCAACCCCACATCTGCGGCTGCAAGCATTTCTGGCAAATGTTCGCGCTTTGCAAAGGGCAGTAGCAGAACGTTAGACACCCCACACCGCAACACATGTTGCTGCAATCGTTGCAATCCAAGAGAATCTCCCAGTATGACTATGGCTATGTCTGGTATGTGCTGCAATTTCTTGGCGGCTTCGACAACCGTTTCTAAGCCTTGGGTAAGGGCAATGTTACCGGAATATAGCACCACGAATTTGCTACTCAGTTGATGGGCGGCGCGGAAGCGGTTGTTTTCTTTCGGCAAGGGGCGGATGAAAGTGACATCAGCCCAGTTGGGAAAAAGCTCGATTTTGCTCTTGGGAACGCCCTTACTGAGTAGATTTCCAACGAAACTATCGGCGATGACGGTAATTTTTGTTGCTGTGTGGTAGGCAAATTTTTCCAAGGTGGCAAAGATGCGGATTAGCCATTTGTTCTTAAGCAAACCAGTGTGGACAGCGGCTTCCGGCAAAATATCTTGGACATTCAAGACCACAGGACAAGCATACAACCATCCCAAGAGGGCTGCTGGAACGCAAACCGGCAACGACGGCACGGTTAAAAGAATTACGTCCGGTCTGGGACCGTTGAGGGCTTGCAGAAAACTGGTAATAACAAAGCTAAGCTCCAACAATATCCGATCCAGCAGACTCGGTTTCGGGCGAATCCAAACATAACTGCGTTGAATCTTCACGCCGTTTTTGTATTCAGTCTATTCCAAGATCACTTTTGCAAAGACCGAATCAGCAAATCTGATATCTTACCCAAACGCTAAATGGTAAAGCGTACTTTTGATTGATTTAATTGATATAGGAATCCTGTCTGATTTCTGAAAAGGATTTCAGATAAAACCCTGGTAAAACGGGCTTTTCAGTCTCAGTATGTTTTCAAAAATCTTTGGAGGAGTCCTATATCATTGCTTGAACAAAAATTATGGAGTTTTCCGTGAAATATTTGAAGCTGTTATTTATACTGCAATGACACACTAGCTAAGAGATCTTCTTGGCGCTTGCGCTTCAGCATCTTAGATGCGAAAGCAGCAACCCCTAACAAGCCAATGACAGAAATGGGTTCTGGAACTTTCGTCACTCTGGGATCAATCTTTCTGATAGGAGCAAAAATTAGGTAGCCGGGTGACTTCAGCCCACCGCTGCCAGGAGGCACAAAGTCAGAGACGAACTCTCCCGTAATTCCGTTGTACTGTTTGATACCCTTTTCCTCTCCAAAGCCGCTGACGAAGAGGTTACCGTTGGGACTGAAAGTCAAACCTAGGGGCAAATTTAACCCACCACTGCCAGAAGGCACAAAGTCAGCGACGAACTCCCCCGTAATTCCGTTGTACTGTTTGACACTGTCGGTACCTCCTGAAGCGACGAAGAGGCTACCGTTGCGGAAGGCGAAGCCTATGGGCGAATTTAACCCGCCACCGCCGGAAGGCACGAAGTCTTTGACGAACTCCCCCGTAATTCCGTCGTACTCTTTGACACTGCTGTTACCAAAGGAAGTGGCGAAGAAGTTACCATTGGGGCCGAAAGTCACATCATCGGTTACATTCAGATCGCCACTGCCGGAAGGTACAAAGTCTTTGACGAACTCCCCCGTAATTCCGTTGTACTGTTTGACACTATTGTTACCAGAAGAGCCAACGAAGAGGTCGCCATTAGGGCCAAAGGTCAAGTTATAGGGTTGATTCAGCCCGCCACTGCCGGAAGGTACAAAGTCAGCGATGAACTCCCCCGTAATTCCGTTGTACTGTTTGACACTATTGTCAGTAAAGGAGATGACGAAGAGGTTGCCGTTAGGACCGACGGTCAAGCCTGAAGGTTCGCTCAGCCCGCCGCTGTTGAAAGGCACGAAGTCTTTGACGAACTCCCCCGTAATTGCGTCGTACTCTTTGACACTGTTGGTACCCTGGCTATTGACCAACAATTTGTAGCTAGGATTAGTAGCTGATTTTTGGTCAATGTTCATTTTTCCGTCGTAGTTAGCGCTAACTGTGTAAGTTGTCTGCGCTGTTGCCGCTCCGGCACCCAGCCCGAAACCGATTGACGTAAGAACTACCGGAACAAGCCATACACAATGTGAGCGGAGCATGATTTTCATTCCTTTTACAGTACAAAACATTGACGCTTATGACGAGTAAACTACATCGGACTCATATCTTGCACCTATCCGTAGAAAAGCGTATAAGCTAAAAAGATGCAAGGGTAAGCTACATAATTTTTATTGGCTTTTCTCCCTAAATAAAGGACTTTTGGTTTAATACTGAGTGACGGAATTCCATCAATTATTCTTGGTGCAAGATATCAGGTACAAAACATTGACGCTTATAGCGAGTAAACTACATCGGACAGCTGTGCGATCAGGCCCCATATTGAGAAAGTCTGGGTCAGAGATTTGTGGCATCTAACCAATCGCTTGGCTCGAAAACTTCTAGCCCAGACGCTACTGAAGCTACAAACGTGGAAGATAGCTCAGCCCACGCGCAAAAGTTTCCAAATTACCAGCCTTTGCCTCAAGCAAACGCTTGACGTTGACGCTCTCGGCAGAATAGTCCTCAATCTGTAGTTTGCCGTGGCGGGGAGCCTCGCCTGCTTTCCAGAATGTGATCCGGTGCTGGATGAACCCACGGGCAGACTCATTTGCAAAAGCATATGAGCATGGGATAAGAATGACGGGGCAGCGCTGGAGAAATCCGTAGTCTGGATAAAAGTATTCCTGTTCGATCAGGTAGTAGTTGCCCAGATCATGGGTTCGGAGAGTGACTTTTACCGTCTGACCATATTCGTCGATAAACGTACCCGAGTGAGGATCAATCTCGCCACATGGTCTAAGAAGGTGTGCCCAATCACCCATGTTCCGGAGATCTCCCAAGTATTCGACTCCCAATTCAATTGGGGCATCAATGTAGATCGTGTCAGAGTCAATTGTGTAGCGTCCCTGCGCCGAGGAGGTGTGACCGGCGTTGCGTTCCAAAATCCCTTTGAGAGAACGACATTCCGAAGTATGCACAAGCCCCATCGCCTGCTCCATCATCCCAGTCCGTCGGGCAGGATCGACAAAGCTAACCCAGTGGAAGTAGACTCCCTCCTCGTTTGATCCTGGTTCTATGTAGCTTGGAGGAAAAAGGAGGACAGGGTAGACTTGGAAGTATTTCTTGTACTCAACCCCACAGTGCCACTCGATGCCACGGAAGAACTGGTTCTCGATCTTTCTCACATGATAGTAGAGTTTGTTCTGATAGCAAGACGCAGTTCCTAGCCAGGTGTTTTCGTCAATCTTTTCTTCCATGCGGCTGAAGAGAGTCCACTCGTTTAGGTTTTCTAAACTAGAGAGGTAGTCAAAGGCTGTTTCTAGGGAAGTCGCGATATAGGCAGATGTTGCAAACGTATTTCTTTCCATTGGTAAGCTCCTTCAATTGCTTGAACATTGTGGGATCAGATTCATAGCATCGCCTCTGAGACATCTTCTTTTTGCAACAAAATCTTAAATTTTATACTTTCACGCCTTCGATGATACTGATTGGGAATTGGGTTGGGATAATGTTAGTGAGTTGGAAGCCAGCAGCGTCAAAGAGTTTTTTAAATTCATTTGCGGTGCGTTCGCGTCCACCAGAACACATTACTAGCATTTCGATGTCTAGAAATTTACTAAAAGCGGGTTCGTTGGCACCTGGAATCACATCTTCTAGTATCAGAATCTTGCCGTTTTCAGGCAGAGCACGATGGCAGTTTTTGAGAATCATGATGCAGCTTTTATCGTCCCAGTCGTGGATAATGTGTTGCATAATGTAGGCATCACCACCACTGGGTATGGATTCAAAAAAGTTTCCCCCAATTACTTGACATCGCCCATCTAATCCAGATGTTTCCAGATACTGCTTGGCACCCACTACCACATGAGGTTGATCGTAAATCATACCCTTGAGTGAGGGAAATGCTTTGAGAATGGTAGCAAGCAAACTGCCCTGTCCACCCCCAACATCAACTAAGGTTTTGATCGATGAAAAGTCGTAACCAGATGCTACGGCGGCGTTGTATCTGGATGAAGAACTGGTCATGCAGGCATCGAAGATGGCAGCAGCTTCTGGGTTTTGACTAAGGTAGGGGAATAAAGGCATTCCAAAAACATTGTCAAAGGCGGCTTTGCCTGTCTTGATACTGTAAAGAATGTTCCCCCACGGTTTCCAATGCCAGTCTTCACTGCCGCACATGATAGCTAGCGCCCTCAATGAACCTGGTACGTCACTGCGGAGATATCCTGCAAGTGGTGTTAGCTGAAAATGGCAATTTTCGACTTCGACGAATATGCCGATACTGGATAAGGCACGCAGGACTCGATACAGAGATGGGGCGTCCACTTTTGTAGACTTTGCTAATTCCTCACAGCTTTTGGCACTGTCTTTGAGTAAGTCGGCAATGCCTAGCTTGGCTGCTACATAGATTGATTGCGTTACCCAAGCACCAAAAATCATTTGTAGCAGTTGTTCGGTTAGTGGTATTTGGTTGGTTTGGTTGAGATTTTCTAGTTGAGATGTCATCATTGCTCTTAAATAGGATTAAGTAGTCGAGTAGGCAAGCACACAGATGAACTTATCGAAGCGTTGGTCGTCAGTACAGAAGGTAAAACGCCATGCCGAGAGTGGGATACCTTATTTTTTTAAAACTTTACAGGAAATGACTCAAAACCTTTAAATGCCAAACTTGTGCGTTTTGGTACAGCAACTTTATTAGGATGAAAACTTATGTTTGGCATTCTTCGCAGCAATGTATTAAAACAAATAGTTAATTGCATTCGAGCTAAAACAGCACCTAAACAAAAATGAAGACCCTTACCAAAGCTAAGATGTTCATTGGCTGAGCGTGTGATGTCAAACACTTCTGGTAATTCAAACTTTTCTGGGTCATGATTAGCAGCCCCAATTCCTAGAGCAATAACACTACCAGAGCTTATTTCTTTGCCGCCAATAGTTAAATCTTCTTTGGCAACCCGAAAGGTAACTGGAACAGGAGGGTCAAGACGAAACATTTCTTCTACAGCAGAATTGATCAGTCCAGGGGTTTCTTTAAGTTTCTGTAATTGTTCAGGATGATTTAGCAGTAGATTTAAGCCATTTGGAATTGAGTCAGTAGTTGTTACGTGCCCTGCATTTAATATATTGACACATAAAGATGGAAGTTGTTCAAGATTCATTTCATTTTGTTCAAAAGCAGCAATCAGCAAACTAATCATGTCATTTCCAAGTAGGCGTTTTCTTTCTGCAATAATTTGTTTCATCAAGTTAGTAAACGATATTGCACCTATATCTGCTTTACGCGCTAGTTCCTCAATATCTTGGCCGCTTGGTGCTCCCCAAAAAGTCGCTATATCTGCCCCCCATTGAAGGAAGTTTTGTCTGTCCATCTCTGGTACATCAAATATTTTAGAGATGATTACTGATGGCAATTTTGTGGACAGGTCAGCAACAATATCCATGCTATGTTTATCTTGGACTCTATCTAATAAACTATCGGTCGTTTCCTGTATGATTGAGCGCCAACTCTCCAAAGCATTGATTGTAAATCCTTGAAGAGCTATTTTTCGCATTCGCGTATGTTCTGGTGGGTCTTTATCAATTAACATATGTTCCATTAATTTAATAAAATTAGTGATAATACTAATGTCTAAATTTTGTAATTGCCTTGCATGTAGTACCTTGAGATGTGAACTTAAACGTGGGTCATTTAGCGCAGCTTCTACATCTTTATAACGAGTTAAAAACCAAAAACCACCATCTTCGGAAAAATAAACCGGGTCTAATGAGCGTATTTGATTGTAAAGTGGGTAGGGGTTTAACAAAGCTTCTTCTGTAAACAAGTCATAAACTCTTTTCTGCTGTGAAAATGTCATATTCTCATTTCCTAATTTGGTATGAAACGTTACTATAACACCGATTCAGTAATAAAATGCGAGACAGATAAACCCTGTTTTTACGTCTTTTCAAACCAGGATTTACTTGTTGCAACCCAAATAAACCCGGTTTTTTCGTCATTGTTCTGAATACTGAATTGGTGTTCTAGACTTTAAGACACTTATCAGTGACATTGAGCGAGGAAAACTTTGGGTATTTCGTTCTAACTATTCACAATTTTTATGCTTTTGGCTCTCCTAATGCGCTCCTCTGCCAAAATTTTAGCAGCTTCATGTGTAGTTACTCCCTGCTCTTTAGCCCTGCTAAAAATATCAAGTAGACTGTTGTAAATGTTATTAAGTTGTAGCAAAGCCTTTTCTTCTTCATATCCAATCATTTCGTTGTAGACATTGATCAAGCCTCCAGCGTTTATGACATAATCTGGGCAATAAAGGATGCCCTTTGAATCAAGAAGCATACTATGTACCTGCTCGTTTTCCAGCTGGTTATTTGCACAGCCAGCAATGATTGGAGCTTTAATAGTAGGAATTGTTGAGCTATTAAGAATTCCTCCTAAAGCACAGGGAGCAAAAACATCAACATCAAGAGAGTAAATTTCTTTCTCGTCTACAACAGTTGCACCGTATAGGCGTTTTATCTCCTCTGTCTTTTGCGGAAGTACATCGCTGACAAAAAGTTTTACTCCTAGTTGATGTAAGTGCTGACAAAGATTTTTTCCGACATTTCCGAGTCCTTGAACTGCAATTTTAAGCCCATCAAGACTTTCTCTTGAATAGCGAAACTCTACAGCAGCCTTAATTCCGAGAAGAACTCCTATAGCTGTTACAGGAGCGGGTCCTCCAGACTTTTCTGATACACCAACAACATAATTGGTTTCACAGCTAATTTTGCGAACATCTTCAGGAGATATATTCATATCTTGACCTGTAATAAAACGTCCCTTGAGACTTTCGACAAAACGTCCATATGCTCTGAGCAGTTTATCTGATTTATTTTCGGGATTAGCAATAATTACTGCTTTTCCACCACCAACAGGAATGTTTGCACACGCCGCCTTGTAGGTCATCCCGCGACTCAGGCGAAGAACGTCTTGTAAAGCATCTTCCTCACTGGCGTAAGGTCGTAGACGTGTTGCACCCATAGCAGGACCCAAACTGGTGTCATGTATGGCGATAATTGCTTTGAGATCTGACTCAAAGTCATGGCAGAAGAGAACTTGCTCATGACCCATTTGTTTAATTGTCTCAAAAAGTTTCATGTACTTCTCCTTTACAATTGTTTGTATGCACCGAAAAACTCACGACTAGCGCGAATACTTACTCAACTATCGACGCTCACATACCAGCTTTGAATTGTGTGATTCCTTGTTCAAACAGACTCTGATTACGAGTCCCGGTCGGTGCTTTACGGGTGGGGTCGATCGCCACGTCAACCACGAATGGCAAGGTCGAGTTCATCGCTTTCTCCAGCGCCGCCTTCACGTCGGACTCTGTTTCGACACGGATACCGTCGGCTCCCATTGCGCGAGCGATCTGGACGAAATCTGCCTCTGGGATCTCTACATCTATGTTTTTGATTCCCAGCGACGTTGCTCCCTGGTCAACCATGTTGTAGCGAGCATCATTGAGTACAATCCAAACGGCTGGAATCTCGTATCTCACTGCTGTGCTGACCTCACTGTTCATGAGCATGGCACCATCCCCGACAATCGCCACCGACTTGCCCTTATGCGCCAGTGCCGAACCCAACACACCAGTGACCGCATGACCCATAGCTCCGAATCCGGTGCTGACCCGGTAACGACCTGGTTCGCTAAAGCGCAGCATGTGGGTTCCCCAGGCAAACGAGTTACCAGCTTCAGTCATCACCACCGCAGAGCTCCCCTCGACAATCACCTGCTGAATCGCCTCCATTAGCACCTCTGGTCGTACTAGTCTATCTGCCCGTGTGACGATTTTTAGGCGCTCGGGATGTGGCAGTGTGATTGCTGTTGAGGGCAATTCATGCTCTTTGAAGTGTTTCAGCAACGCCTTCACAAACACACCAACGTCAGACTGGATGGCGAACGTCTCGGCACAGGGGTAGGCTACTCCAGGCACTTCCGGGTCAATATCGACATGAATGAACCCTTGTGCAGGTACTAGAGTGGGATTCCAGAACGAGGTGAACTCACCCAGGCGCGTTCCCAGCACTAGGGTGCGCAAAGGAGGTTGTTCCCGCATGTAGGTCAGAACAGACTCATGCCCGCCGAAGCCAGTGACACCGACAAACTGAGGATGATTCTCTGGAAAAATACCTTTGCCACGTGGGGAGCACATCACCGCAGCTCCTGTTCGCTCAGCGAGATCCTGGATAGCCTTTGCGGCACTACGCGCACCGAAGCCAACCCAAAGGGCAAACGGCCCTTCGGACAACAACCGGGCACATTCTGCGATCGTTGCCTCACTAGCGGTAACCAGAGCCTGAGTGAAAGCTACTTGGGGCAACGCTGTCTCTATAGGGCTGGTCTGGACGGCTGTGGGAATACTGATATGGGCGACAAAGCCGCCCGGGCGTGCCAGACCGAGAGCGACCCGGCGAGCGACCTCTGGCAGTTCAGCAGCAGTCTCGAGAGTAGTCGCGTAATGGAACAGCGGACCCGAGGTGAAAAGACCTGAGCTGGGCATGGCGTAGGCGCTGGTTTCCTGAAAAGCCCAGCGTCCACGTTGCGGTGCTGAGGTGGAAGGCGACAGGAAGATCACCTTTGCATCTTCCCAACGTGCAGCGAAGAGTCCTGTCAGCGCGTTAGTAATGCCTGGGCCACTGGTAGCGAAGACCACGACGGGGCGACCATTGGCAAAGTATGACTCGACGGCGGCAAAAGCTGCTCCTGCTTCGTGGCGAAAGTGAAGCAACTGAATGTGGCTATGCTGCAGGTTGGCCCAAAGCGGCCCGATCGCACCCCCCGATATGCCAAACGCGTAGCTTACTCCCATATCTTCCAACATCTTGACCATTGCCTCACCCAGTGAGAGCGATGCTGATGGCTGGCTGCCTAACAGAGGCATGATATCGGAGTCGGTATTTAGCTGGACGACCGCATTTTTGGCCTGGTTGCCGCGTCGGTAGTCATTGTATGTAGCATCGGCAGCCGCGAACTGCACATGGGTATCTGGTTTGAATACAGTGTGGGACTTAGTGTTCATAAGAAAGGTCGGTTGAGTGAAGTTTTCAGTTATTTTTGAGTCGGGTGTAGACAATAGAGGCTTGAGCGTTGACCTGCCATGTGGCAGTTAGTTGTACCCCATGATTGATTTGTTCAGACTCCTGCCATGGTGGCAACTTTTGCAGCAAATTTCGGCATGACAGTTGCGCTATCGTTTTTCGCCCAACGACCAAAGAATTTGCTCAAGGGAGCCATTTCCTGCATTAATTGCTCAAAGGCTTCAATTGTGAGAGATTGAGGTCCATCTGAGAGTGCTTTTGCAGGGTTGGGGTGAACCTCAATCATGAGGGAATCTGTACCCGCTGCAATTGATGCCATTGCCATCGTTGACACAAACTCTGAAAAACCAGTGGCGTGGCTGGGATCAATCATGATGGGCAAGTGAGTCAGCGTACGCAATACTGGAATCGCAGATATATCAAGGGTATTGCGGGTGTATTGTTGGTCAAAGGTGCGAATTCCCCGCTCGCATAGAATCACATTCGGGTTGCCTGCTGCCAGAATATACTCAGCTGCCATCAACCATTCTTCAATCGTGGCTGAGGGTCCGCGCTTCAGGAGAATTGGCTTAAGAGTTGCCCCCACCTTCCGCAACAGCGAGAAATTCTGCATATTGCGCGCACCGATTTGCACCACATCTGCGACAGATGCAACCTTATCGATGTCAGCTGTATCCATGACTTCTGTGATGATCCCCAGTCCGGTGACAACCCGAGCCTTAGCTAACAACTCTAAGGCACTCTCACCGTGCCCTTGGAAAGCGTAAGGTGAAGTGCGGGGTTTGTATGCCCCACCTCGGAGAAACTGCGCTCCTGCTGCTTTTACTGCTAGCGCTGTTTTTACGATCATCTCTTCGTTTTCTACCGAACAAGGTCCAGCAACTACAACTAAAGGATGGTTTTGTCCAAAGGTTACAGGTCCATTGGGTGTTGGTACAACGACCTCACTAGGTTCGCCATAGCGAAATTCTTTTGAAGCCCGTTTAAAGGGCTTTTTCACCCGTAGAACCTGCTCAATACAGTGGCTCAAATTTTGGATTTGTCTCGGGTCAATCTCCGCCGTATCACCCACCAAACCAATGACCACTTTGTGCGTACCTTCCAATTTTTCTGGTGTTATATCCCAACTGCGGATTTCTTGGCTGACTCGCTCAATCTCTGCTAATGGAGTGCCGGATTTCATGACTACAATCATTGGATTGAAACTCTCCTAAATGGAACGGTTTATGTGGAAGTGTCAGCTCTCTCGTTCACATAATTGAGACACTTGTGGACAAATTATGTTCAACAAAATTCAATTTTCCGCCATCTCTCTTAACGATAAACTCTGGTTTAAAGTAGGATATAGGAGAATTTCAGGCAAGTTTGGCACTTTTCAAGGATTGACACCTAAAGTCTCCAGGCGAGCAGTTGTTATGCTTTTTAAAGAACCTCCCAAAGTAGGATACGTCTTCAAAATTTAAATGGTAGGCAATTTCGGAGATGGTCAGTTCGGAATGAATAAGCAAGCGTTTTGCTTCAATCAGCAGGCGATTACGAATCAACTCCCCGGCTGTTTTCCCAGTTGTTCTTTTGACAGTTTCGTTCAGATGGTTGGCAGTGATGCCGAGCATTTCCGCGTACTCACTGACCGATTTTTTGGCGATAAAATGCGCCTCAATCAGCTGCAGAAACTTCTTGGTGATCAGGGCGCATGATTTAGCAGCGTTGGTTGTCTGTGTTGGGCAGTAAAGCCGTTTCGCTTTTATCAGCAGAATGCGGAGGTAAGCGCGTAACACATCGTCTTTGTCAATCGCTGAGGAGTGATACTCGCGCTCGCTCCTCTGAAAAATTTCGTTGAATGTTGCCGCTTGCTCATTATTGACATGCAGCACGGGGGCGGCATTGACCGTGTTAAAAAACGGTAGCTCTGAAATTATATCCTTATCGTGCAACTCCAGTGAAAAGAACTCATTCGTAAACATAATTCCGTAGCCAGTTACGTCTTCTATCAGATCCCAGGCATCAATTTGACCGGGTGAGACGAAATACAAGCTATGTGGCTTTATAGGGTAATGAGTGAAATCAATAAAATGTGTGCCCCGTCCTTTTGTTACCCAGATGATCTCGTAAAAATTGTCTCTATGAGAAGACCGCATATTCGGCATGGAGCTGAATAGTTGCTCTAAACGCTTTACTTGAACACACGTTACTCCCGGTGTGTGAGCAGCAAAGTCATGGATGTTGTAAACTGGAATTTCCATTGTTTCAACCTCATTGAACTCAATCATTCAAAGATGACTTCTGGACTCTACTGAGTATCATTAGTGAAAAAATCAAATTGCTTTTGTCAATTAGAAATTAGACTGTAACTCAGATCTTGCACCTGAAAATTTGAATGTCAATTCCTTGACTAAGTGCTAGTTCTCTAAGGCGTTCAATGTGTTGTAGAATAAGGTACACTACCAAGTGCGGAAGTATCGTTTGGAATGCGATTTCTGCGGCTTGTGCCCAATCAGGTAAATTTGTAGGTGCGTTAGCGCAGCTCGCCGCAGGCATCGCTATGGATAAATAAGCCCAATGTGCTAAAACATAAGAAATAAGGGACAATATCAACCAACGATAAACGCCTAAAAGTGTCCCTTGCCCAAAACGATGCAACCCGAAACGTTGTTTTGCAGTTTTAAACCAACCCTCAAGAAAGCCACCGTCGTTTGCCCCACCAAGAAATAGTACTGGCTTTGAGAGCTTTAGTAGAAATGACAAATCGTTTTACATATTTACCATCATCACGTTTAAAATAGTACCAGGATACGTAGACAGGAAATTTCAAACCTCTCAGGTGAAGCTGTTGTCCTCGCTTATGTAGTTGAGCAACACAACGAGCATCAACCAACTTACGAGTACAAGCGATACCAGCAATTATGTGGTATTTTTTCTTTCGGACACCGTGTATAAATTGCACAGTACCAAAGCCTGTATCTACGAGAACCATCACCTGGAAATGCTTGGTTAATCTGGTGTTATGTCCCAATTACGGAGTTCTTTGCTGATTCGCTCAATTTCTGCTGATGGGCTGCCAGGTTTCATGACGATAATCATTAACTACAATCCTCCTGAAATTTTGTCAATCCTGAAATCTTGAAAATAATGATGTTGATGACTGATAGAAAGTCATAGGTGTCCGCTCATTGTTTGTCCCGTTTGATGCCGCACTAGGTTAGTGAGGTAATCCGGGAAGTGACCGACTACAACAACCACGTTAAGTTCGGGTAAGCAGTCAGTGATAATTGGTTTCAATGACGGGATCGGACGGAAATATTGACTTAGAGGCAGCTGGTCTTATAGTGTCAGCAGAATTTCCTCATGGTATTTAAAGAATCACTTTGCTGTTAATTACATTGGGAGCAGCTTTGAGGAAATATGAGGATGTCTGTATTTTTTTTTTGGTATTTTTTTGAAAAATTTTTTGCTTTCAACTGCCAAACAGGCTCTCTATATTAAACTCAGGTGTTCTGCAAGAATCCCTTAAGCACTAGATTTACTTCGATTTCTCAGAAATTTTAGATTGCGATGCCCCATAGGGGCGGGTGCTTTGCGCCAATGCCCTTTGGGAGTATCTGTTGCGGCTTGCACCAATCGCTCTTACTGCGTGTTGCAGCACTCGTCAAAATATTCCTACCCTACGGGGCAAAGTTACACGTGTACAAAACGGCGGAACCCAAGCCAGACATAAGAGACGGTCATTCCTGAGTAATTTTACTCAGTCCATCTTGCACAGCGTAAATGAAAAACTTGTCCGTTTTGTTGGATTCAATGCGACAGCTATTTACGACTAAATTTTCGCCAACCGTAACCCCTCATAAAACGCCTCAAGCAGTACCAATAAGTAAGTAGCACATTTGATACAAACTACTTCATGGTCACTATGCCCAACAAGTTACATGCCATCCCTAACCCAATAGCAGTATAATTAATGTCCTGTCTTTACAAAGTAATACCCCCACACCAGACATATCTCCCTGAAGTGACTTGACTACTTTGTCATAAATATTACACAATTATCAAGATTTCTCGCTCTAGAACAAATCCATCTTGACCGCTACTATACGGAAACAAAGTTTTTACACTTGTATCTTCTGTAGAAATACAGCCCTTTGGCTTTGAAACAAGAGGTCAGGATGTTTCCCAGGATGTTTACCAGCATACCCAAACTGCCCAGCCGTCAAAATTCGATTGAGAAATTTTCTATGTATATGACTGTGGAGAATAATAAGGGTTACTCAACGATTAAATGGAAAACAGAACCTCAAATGCATTGCAATATTGAGTTATACAAAAGCAGACACCATAAGTTTGCATCGTTAGTTAACCAGGATGATAACGGCAAGGGGTTAGTGCAGTTCTGGATAGATATGGCTTTTAATAACCTACCGCCAAAGGAAGATTGGGAGCCAGAAATACGAGTACAAAAGGCTTGGGAACACCTAACAGCTTACTGTGAAGAAAGTTGCTACAGAGCTGCTGTTCAGGTATGGAAAGATGACACATCTAAATCTTGGGAAGAATATATATTTCTTTCTAGATGTTTTATTTATGAAGCTACCAAGTTTAGACAAATATTAGCTAAATATAACTCAAACGATTCTTCTCTCGATACTTATGTGACAGGCGTCTTGATAAAAAACATTAAAGATTCAGCTGCTGTTGCTAAGTTCTCTAAGTGGCGGCTGTTGCATAAAAAGAGTGATAAAGAACTGAAAGAAGCACTCTCGCGAGCCGGAAGGTATGAACCAGAAATTTCTCGGTTTCTCTTAGCTCGGAAATATTTTAAACAAGTTTATCAGATGAACAAAATTCAAAATCCTGCTAAAATAACAGGACAGAAGTGGCAAGAACCTGATAGTGCAGATTTTGCAGAAGCAGCTAATTACTACAATGCACAGATGTTACTCCCTTGTGCACCTCATGAAGTGGCTGTAGGTGGAAATATCACAGGCGAGCAACTTAAAACAAGTATGGAAATTTGCATTGCTGCATTACAAAATTACCCCAAATCAATCACACCACGCTTTTCTCTGGAAGCACTAACAGAAACTGGTCGTCAAGTTAAAAAGAATGAATCTCTAGAAATTTTCTCACAAGATTTACTGACTTCTGATGAAGTCGAAGATTCACGAGAAAACCAAGGAATAATAGTAAAGCGAACTGAGCCAGCTTTACAAGAGCAGTTGCTTTCTTTGAAAGTAGAACAAAAGGAAATACTATTGCTTTACTATGGTTTTGAGCTAAATCAAAAACAGATAGCAGATAGATTTCAAGTCACTCAGGGAGCAATTGCTCATCGCCTGAAGACGATTGAAATCAAACTGCTGAAAACTTTATATGGATTAAGTAAACCGACTGATTGGGTTTCTCAGTATGTTGCAGTATGGTTAAATCGTAATTACCAAGCTCCTGTCTATTCAGATTTGATTCACGTTGCTTTGGTTGAGGCGGGAAAGAAACTTGAACCACAAGAGCAAGAGCTATTGCGACTTGCCTACGGACAAAAACTGGATGAACAAGAAATTGCTAAGCAGCTTGGCATAGCCTTGTCAGAAATTATAGACATACTGCGGAAAACAAAAGCTAAATTAGAGGCTGCTTTAATCAATAGTATCGATACTATGATTAATAAATATTTACAAGTTTGGTTGACAAAGGTAGCTAAAGCCGTAGTTAAATTAGCTTGTGACAAATTGGATATTTTACGAATTCAACAAACAGAGTTATCAACCATTAATACTGTCTTAAAAGAATCGTTAACAATTTGGCATTCAGAAAAGTCATGAGGAAAAATAATGAGGTTTCAGTGATGTTTCCTTTTAATGAGTTAGAAAGATCTGTTAGTAATCTGTTGTGGTTAAATATTTCATCGGCAGACAAAAAGAAAGCCTGGGAGCAAGCTCAGAGCCATTCTAATACGCTTGCACGATACAACGCTTATCGAAATCACCTTTCATTGTATATTTTCTTTAACTGGCTTACAGAATGGCTGGCATCCGAATCCGTGTCTAAACCCGAAATTTTTCCAAGTGAGGATAGCTTACCCAGTATTTGGGAAGTGGTAAATGGTGCAGCAATTACACTGGGTGAGAAGCGAATAGTGCTAATTCCCAGTGAAACAATAGATTTAGAAGAGTTGTGCGTACCCCAAGAATGGGTAGACATTCCTTCTTTTGCAGGTGATTATTACTTAGCAGTGCAAGTAAATCTAGAGGCGGATAATGATGAGTGTTTTTTGGGAGTCCTCGGTTTTACCACTCATCGCCTACTTAAGAATTTTGGCTCCTATAACTCAAATGAGCGCACCTACGTGTTAGCAGCAGAAAATTTAACAGAAAATCTCTCTGTGGTGTTGATGACATTGGGACTCCCTGTACAAGAGGAAATCTCAGAATTACCAAGTTTATCTGAAGCTGAGGCGCAAAAATTATTGCAACTGTTAGGCGATTCATCTATTTATTTTCCCCGTTTACGAGTTGATGTACCGTTTGAGCGATGGGCAGCACTACTGGATAATGATGAATGGCGTACTCAGTTGTATCATCGACGAATAGGTGGCTTGGCTATTGCTAAAAACACGGCATCAGTTAACAACTTGAGCAATTGGTTTCAAAATATTTTTGATACCGATTGGCAGTCTCTTAATACAATTCTAAATACAGAATCAGAAAATTTAGCTTTTGCTTTTAGACAACGTGAACTTACTGTTGGAGGAGTGTCTGTTAATGGAGTCAAGTTGATTGATTTGGGAATACAACTAGGCAATCATTCTGTTGCACTGCTGATTGGTTTAACACAAGAAGATGAGCAGAAAGTGGGTATCCGCGTCCAGTTACATCCATATAATGGACAAACTTACCTACCACCTAATATCAAACTTGCTTTACTTTCTTCTTCAGGAGCAACTCTCCAGGAATTTCGCTCACGAACTCAAGATAACTTGATTCAACTGAAACGATTTACATGCCCAAAAAGAAAAACATTCAAAATCCAAGTGACTATCGATAATTTTAGTATTACGGAAGATTTTGTGGTTTAACGACTTGCGCGATTAGAAAAATGAGTAAGTTATACCCATTGGAAAAATGATTGCGACAGATGGAACGCATTAAGCTATTACCAGTAACTCTTTCTCCACCAGACGCACTCGCGTATGCCTACGGCACGCTCTGCGCTAACACAATTCCATTATCTAAAATCTAAAATCCAAAATGGTATTAGTTATCTTAAACTTGGGAAGGGGTACTCTACAAGAGGGTTTTCACTTTGTGACTGTTCAGTTACAGTTAGAAGGCAATTCCAAAACAAGTCAATTTCAGGGTAGTTTACCTGCGGCTCCAAATATTATCGACCTCTACCGCCGTTGGCAATTGCTTTATGATTTAATCTATTCGGCTCGCTCTATAAATATAGGTTTGCGTCTCTCTCAGTTAACCGATGAAGATATCAAAATTGATGAAGCTGACGTGACTCACGTTTCTGATGCTGATTTTTCTAACGTATGTGAAGAATTACAAAATCAAATAGATAATTGGTTGGATACCGAGGCATTTCGTAACATCGACCGCCAACTGCGGATGCGATTATCTCATGATGATGAAATCCGAGTCATTATTCAAACTGAGGATAATTTACTCCGAAAACTGCCCTGGCATATTTGGCGTTTTTTTAGGGATTACCGTTTGGCGGAAGTAGCTTTAAGTCCTATAGAATTTGAGCCTGAAAGTCAAACAAAAAGTTCTGCTTTAAGAGTGAGAATTCTGGCAATCTTGGGGGACAGCACGGGAATTGACACTGATGCTGACAAAAAGTTATTGTCAAGCTTATCAGACGACGTAGAGACAGTATTTTTGGTAGAGCCAAAACGTCATGAATTAGACGAACAACTTTGGGATAAGCGGGGATGGGATATTTTGTTTTTTGCTGGACATAGTCATAGCAGAAATGATGGAGAAACAGGTCACATATATATAAATCCTACCGAAAGTTTAACAATTCCCCAGTTTAAAAATGCCCTGAAAAAAGCCATAGAATGCGGGTTGCAGTTGGCAATTTTTAACTCTTGTGATGGGTTGGGGTTAGCACAGCAGCTGGATGATTTGCATATTCCCCAAATGATTGTCATGCGAGAACCAGTGCCAGATAAAGTGGCACAAGAGTTTTTGAAGCGCTTTCTTAGGGGGTTTGCTGATGGTAAGTCGTTTTATTTAGCAGTGCGGGAAGCGCGAGAACAGTTGCAGGGTTTGGAAAATGAATTTCCTGGTGCTAGCTGGTTACCTGTGATTTGCCAGAATCCCGCAGAATTACCACCAAGATGGATAGATTTGGGGGGTACTCCTCGTTGCCCGTACAAAGGATTATCCGCTTTCCGACAAGAAGATAAGTCGGTGTTTTTTGGGCGGGAAGCTTTTACACAGCGGCTATTAGAGGCGGTGAAAAAAAAGCCACTAGTGGCGGTGATTGGACCAAGCGGTAGGGGTAAGTCTTCGGTGGTGTTTGCTGGACTTATTCCCTATCTGCTTAAGGAACCGGATAACTGGCAAATTGCCCATTTCCGTCCTGGAAAGCGTCCGTTGGATGCCCTAGCTGCGGCACTTTTAACTTTGCAATCAACTCAAGCCGTTGCTGGTAATGAGGGTGAACCTCAGATAAACCAAGCTGAGCGCGTAAGCGCAAGCGATGCCCTTCGGGCTATACGCGCAGCGTGTCCGTACTGCGTAGCAGAGCCGCAGGCTCAGGACTCAGCGGGCGCTCTGCGCCAATGCCCAAAGGGCACGCTACGCGAACGCCCTTTGGGCAGCTCTGAGCTGGAGCATCGTCTCTTTGAAATTCACCAACTGGCAACGGAACTACGCTCAAACAAGGATACCTTAACCCAATTCATAGCCAGGATATCATCAACCAATCCCAAATCGATTGTGTTGGTGGCTGACCAATTTGAGGAACTCTACACCCTCTGCCCAGATTTTGAGGAACGCGAGAGTTTTCTTGATTGTGTGTTGGGGGCGGTATATAATGCGCCTTGTTTCAAACTGGTGTTGACGCTGCGGTCTGACTTTTATGGCTATGCTCAATCTTACCGCGCTTTTAACGATGCCTTGGAAAATAACTGTTTGAACCTGGGACCGATGAATGAGCAGGAATTAGGGGAGGCGATCGCACATCCTGCATACTCTTTGGGTGTCACACTAGAGACAGGACTGATAGAGCGGATTCTCAATGATGTTGGCAAAAAAACACGCAAGCAAGCGGAAAACTCGCAACATAAATCGCCACCAGACAAACTGCCTTTACTGGAGTTTGCCCTGAAACAGCTTTGGACAGAAGCAATAAAACACAGAACTCGCCAACTGACGAATCAAGCTTACGATGAAATTGGCGGTATCCAAGAGGCACTAGGAAAATACGCAAAGGAAGTATACGACAAGATAGCTCAAGAGTATCATCCAAAACAGATACGGCGAGTGTTCACACAACTGGTGCGTCCAGGGGAAACAACGGGGACGGAAGATACCCGTCGTCTAGCCACGCGCCAAGAGATAGGAGAAGAAAACTGGGAGTTGGTGACGCGCCTCAACAGTGAGGATATGCGTCTGGTAGTGATTGGTTATGAGGAAGCAACCTCTGAAGAAACAGTGGAGGTGGTGCATGAAGCTTTGATTCTGGGTTGGGGACGCTTGAGAGAGTGGATGAAGAGCGATCGCACTTTTCGCACTTGGCAAGAGCGCTTACGGGGAGCAATGCGTCAATGGGAAGTTACCAATAATGATGAGGGAGCTCTGTTACATGGTGCATCTTTGGCGGAAGCTGAGGATTGGTTGCAACAGCGACGAGAGGAAGTCAGTCCATCTGAGCGGGTGTTTATCGAGTTGAGTTTGGGGTTACGCGATCGTCTGCGGCGAGAAGAGCAAGAACGTAGACAAAGAGAGCTAGAGCAGGAAAGGAAAGCGCGAAAAGCAGCTCAGACCAGAACTGGTGTAGCCATTGCTTCTACTATACTTGTGAGTGCAGCAGCTATTTTTGCCATTAACCAGTGGAATCAAGTGCAAAAGCAGTACAAAAATGCGGCACTCCAAGCAGAAAGCAAGACTGCTAGTGGAATTTTACAACTTGACGGGTTGATAGAAAACATCAAGGTAGGGAAAAAACTGCGACAATTGATACACTCAGGTGAAGCAGAACCCTACACCCGAATACAAATCGTGACGGGGTTGCTTAAAGCCGTTTACGATGTGAGAGAGCAAAACCGCCTTATTGGGCATAAAGCTCAGGTGATTGGCGTCAGTTTCAGTCCAGATGGACAAACCATCGCTTCTGCAGGTTTTGAGCATACCGTGAAACTCTGGAAGCGGAATGGCAGCTTGCTCACCACTCTCACTGGGCATAAAGCTTGGGTGATTAACGTTAGTTTCAGTCCAGATAGGCAGACCATTGCTTCTGCAAGTTCAGACCATACCGTGAAACTCTGGAAGCGGGATGGCAGCTTGCTCACCACCCTGACTGGGCATCAAGCTCCAGTGACTGGCGTCAGTTTCAGCCCAGATAGGCAAACCATCGCTTCTGCAAGCTATGACAAAACGGTCAAACTCTGGAAGCAGGATGGCAACTTGATTGCCACCCTGACTGGGCATCAAGCTCCAGTGACTGGCGTTAGTTTCAGTCCAGATGGGCAAACCATCGCTTCTGCAAGTTTTGACAAAACTGTGAAACTTTGGAGGCGAGATGGCACATTAATCACCACTCTCATTGGACAGAAAAGTTCGATGACTGGCGTTAGTTTCAGTCCAGATGGGCAAACCATCGCTTCTACAAGTGTTGACAATACCGTGAAACTCTGGAGGCGAGATGGCAGCTTGCTCACCACCTTCACTGGGCATAAAGCTCCGGTTAATTTCGCCAGTTTCAGCCCAGATGGGCAAACCATCGCTTCTACAAGTGTAGACCAAACCGTGAAACTCTGGAGGCGAGATGGTCGCTTGATAACTACCCTCACTGGACATAAATCTACAGTGACTGGAGTTAGTTTCAGCCCGGATGGGCAAACCATCGCTTCTGGAAGTATGGACCACACCGTGAAACTCTGGAGACGAG
This sequence comes from Scytonema sp. PCC 10023, assembly GCF_963920835.1. Lineage (NCBI taxonomy): Bacteria > Bacillati > Cyanobacteriota > Cyanophyceae > Nostocales > Scytonemataceae > Scytonema > Scytonema sp. PCC 10023. Next base: position 9,530 of record NZ_CAWUDP010000016.1, on the reverse strand, counting down.
ATAGCAGCTTGATGACCACCCTCACGGGTCAGAAAAGTCCGATGATTGGCGTTAGTATCAGCCAAGATGGACGGATCATCAATTCTGCAAGTGTTGACAATACCGTCAAACCCTGGAGGTGGGATGGCCGCTTTATAACCACCTTCACTGTGGATAAAGCTCGAGTGATTGGCGTCAGTTTCAGCCCAGATGGGCAGACCATCGCTTCTGCAAGTGTTAACAATACCGTGAAACTCTGGAGGCGAGATGGCACATTAATCACCACCCTCACTGGGCATAAAGCTCCGGTGATTGGCGTTAGTTTCGGTCCTGATGGGCAGACCATCGCTTCTACAAGTTTTGACAAAACTGTGAAACTCTGGAGGCGAGATGGCACATTAATTACCACCCTCACTGGACAGAAAGCTCCGGTGATTGGCGTCAGTTTCAGTCCCGATGGGCAAACCATTGCTTCTGCAAGCTATGACAAAACCCTCAAACTCTGGAGGCGAGATGGCAGCTTAATTAACACCCTCACTGGGCATAGCGATTGGGTTAATAGCGTGAGTTTCAGCCCGGATGGGCAAACCATTGCTTCTGCAAGTAATGACAAAACCATCAAACTCTGGAAGCGAGATGGCAGTTTAATTAACACCCTCACTGGGCATAGCAATTGGGTTAATAGCGTGAGTTTCAGCCCGGATGGGCAAACCATCGCTTCTGCAAGTAATGACACAACTGTCAAACTCTGGAGGCGAGATGGCAGCTTAATTAACACCCTCACTGGGCATAACGCTCAGGTGATTGACGTCAGTTTCAGCCGTGATGGACAAACCATCGCTTCTGCAAGTCTTGACAATACCATCAAACTCTGGAGGCGAGATGGAAGCTTGATGACCACCCTCACTGGGCACAATGCTCCAGTTGTTGGCGTCAGTTTCAGTCCCGATGGTCAGATGCTTGCTTCTGCAGGTGTTGATGGAAAAGTGATTCTGTGGAATTTCAATCTTGATGATTTGTTAAGGCGCGGTTGCAATTGGGCGCGTGAGTACCTGAAAAACCCTAACAACGGTATGAGTAAAGATGACCCCCAGCGGCGGATTTGTGATGACATAAATTGAAACTATGCTTTATCCGCCATGCGGTGGTACTTCACTAATGCAATTCATTCCGCCTTTATTGAGATTAAAGTATTCTTATTGACAAAATGCATTTGCCCTGGGATCGCTACAGATAACCCCTCATAAAACGCCTCAAGCAGTACCAATAAGTAAGTAGCACACTTGATACAAATTACTTCATGGTCACTATGCCCAACAAGTTACATGCCATCCCTAACCCAATAGCAGTATAATTAATGTCCTGTCTTTACAAAGTAATACCCCCACACCAGACATATCTCCCTGAAGTGACTTGACTACTTTGTCATAAATATTACACAATTATCAAGATTTCTCGCTCTAGAACAAATCCATCTTGACCGCTACTATACGGAAACAAAGTTTTTACACTTGTATCTTCTGTAGAAATACAGCCCTTTGGCTTTGAAACAAGAGGTCAGGATGTTTCCCAGGATGTTTACCAGCATACCCAAACTGCCCAGCCGTCAAAATTCGATTGAGAAATTTTCTATGTATATGACTGTGGAGAATAATAAGGGTTACTCAACGATTAAATGGAAAACAGAACCTCAAATGCATTGCAATATTGAGTTATCTCCTAACTAACACATTTTAAAACCTTTATAGAGCAGGGTTTTTAGCCAAACAAGAAAAATGTGTTTGTTTTATTTTTGGAATCTGTCTATGTAATATCACTGCTTATTTTAATTGTTTTGTTACTATTTTGTACTTAATATTTACCCTTAATCTCCCGTCACATTTTTGTACTCTTTATTTGCCTTTTACGGGTTTGTTCGGTGAGGTGCAAGATGTGAGGTAATTTAGTTGAAAAAAAGGTATCCAAATAAGCTTATTACTGAGTTTTCAGCGCAAAAGTGAATGGTGAGTACAAATATAACGCAGCATTTTTCTACATAAATATATAAAATGTAATATGAGGTAACAATAGACAATCTGTTGATGGAACTAACTCTTTTGTCACTGTTGTTTGTGCTGAGTTAGCTGTAACTTTCTCCAAGCTTGGGGAGTTGTCCCGTGATGTCTTCTAAATTGGCGGAAGAAATGAACCATACATTGATAGCCCACCTTAGCAGCAATCTCCTCCACTCTCTCATCGGTTTCCAAAAGCAAAGAACGTGCTGCTGCCATCCGACGCTCGATAATCCAGTTTTGTACAGTTTGTCCCGTTTGGCGTCGCACCAGGTTAGTGAGGTAACTTGGAGAGTAACCAACAGCAACAGCCACGTCGCTAAGGGTAAGCGATTGATGATAATTTGCCTCAATAAAGTCGAAGACCTTACTCAACTGAGGGTCGGAGGGAAAGATGCACTGAGGGGCAGTCGGTCTTATAATGCCAGCACATGGTGGTTCTTGGACTGGTTGTGAGTTTGCAGCGTACCATTGCCGCAGGGTGGCTTGTCTTTCCAAGCGGGTTCTTATCGTCCTCAGTAATTCCTCTGGTGTACAGGGTTTAGTGAGATAGTCATCTGCCCCCAGTTCCATACCTTTGCGAATGTCAGCCTGAGTCACTTCGCCAGTGACAAAAATAAAGGGGATAATCGCTGTGGCTGGGTTTTGGCGCAGCGTAGTCAGGACGCCGTAACCATCGAGTTTTGGGAGCATGATTTCGCTGATTACCAAATCGGGTAACTCTTCCTGTGCTCGCTGGACACCGATAAGACCGTTTTCAGCACCCATAGTGTAGAAACCTTCCGCTTCCAGCCATTTTAGAAAAAGGTTTCGGGTTTCTGCTCTATTTTCAATCACCAGAATTTTTTTCACTGTCTTCTGTGCCATCCAAACACTGGTATAGGAACAATCTCCACGTCCTGTTGGCACATACTTTTCTGCGGTGTTATGTGTCAACGGCATTGCAGACTCAACCGCGCAATTCCCGTCCCCGTGAGTGCCAGATTTTATAATCACAATTATTAATTCCTCCGGAAATAGTGCAGTTAATTACGAGCGGTGGCTTTTATTGACATAAGCAAGATAACTTTATAGCTAACTACTCATGGCACTTATGCAGCAAACAAAAGTTAGGTATTCTGGGCTTTTACTCCCACATCTCAGTAATTACTCAGTTCCAGTAGGTTAGTATTACGCTAAATAACGTGTTTTTGTAACATTTCTTAAAATTAGCAGTTGACATTTAAGCAATTGCTTATCTATCATGAAAATAGTTAAGTATTCGCTTAAGTATTGGGATGACGCCAATGATCAGATTTTTGCTTTTTCAAGCGATGGAGCGATAGGCTGACAATGCCTATTAGCCAGCTTTACCCGCTCCAAAATGCAACATCCACAATCCAAAATCGCTATGAGTAGACTAGCTGCCAGTGCGGATGTCTTTGCAGCGATCGCAGATCCAACACGACGGGCGATATTGGATCAGTTACGTACTGGAGAGCAACCAGTCAAACAGTTGGCTGAGCCTTTCGCCATGAGCTTGCCAGCGATTTCTCAGCACTTACAAGTGCTTTGTGAAGTAGGATTAGTACAAATGCGAAAAGCAGGGCGACAGCGGTTATATCGCCTGAACCCGGAGCCTCTCAAGCAGATTTCTGACTGGATTGCACATTACGAACAGTTCTGGCAAGAAAAACTGGATGCCCTAAGCAACTATCTGGAGGAAGATTCATGCTCCGAAACTTGAACAAGGAAGTTTTCTACCCATATCCGCCACAACGAGTTTGGCAGGTACTCACCAACCGTCGCGCCTTAGCTGCATGGTTGATGGAAAATGACTTTGAGCCGCGTGTAGGACACAAATTCCGATTTCAGGAGTCTACACTGCCAGGGCTCGATGAAAGTATTGATTGCGAAGTCATTGAACTAGAAGAGCCAAAACGGCTTTCCTACACTTGGCAGGATAAATTCATGCCTCAGCCTTCCATTGTCACCTGGATTTTGGAACCACAAGAAGGCGGTACTCAGGTGCGCTTGCAACATAGAATTCTAGAAACCGCCGTGACTGGATCGCGAGAACCGTGGCAAGGTGAGTCTATGCATGAGCAAACGACAACAACTGCTCTATATAAAAAGTCACTTGCACAGATAAAATCAGCATCTGCCTTGCAAACAAGAACTTTTATAAGAACGAGTGGCGAACATCAATTGTCCAATTATTGGTCAAGAGGTATAGAATTTCAGGCATCGACGAGCGTGATTCTTACTTCCTATTTCTGTGGTAGGTGGGAGTACAAACTTGAACATACATTGCCACAAGTTCTCTCGTGAGGAAAATAATAGTCTTCTTACAAAAGCATGATTAATGAATATTTAGAACCACATCTGCACACTTATGGAACACAGATAAATTATCTCTGTAAAAGTCGATGCTTCTAGCATTACAAACTTTGGTGAGATAAGTTTTAAACTTGAGCAATCCATCAAATATGGCTGAACAAAATTTTGTTGACACTCACACTGGACAGTGGCAGGAAATTGAGCAACTTCCAGGAACAAAAATACTGTCATTGGCTGAACCAGTACCACAAGGTTCAATCCATAAATTACAAATGGCTGCTGGCACTGTAATTCCAGTTCATTTTCATCCTTGTGACGAGTATATTTATGTTCTTAATGGAACTATTGAAACAGGGGGATGTAAATGCACACCAGGAACATTTTGGTTTACACCTGCTAACACTAAAAATGGTCCTCATAGAGCCATCACATCTGTCGAAATCTTGACGATTCGTCTTGGTAAAATGGGAGTTTTTCAGTAGCTTCCTACTTGAGATTTTGTCAGCAAAATTATTTTGTAAATATCCTAGCTATTTGGGCAGTTAGGTTAATTTCAACTTGTCTACTATTTGGAGAAACATGCTATGAACAATCCTCAAGTCAGCATTCCAATGGTTATTCAACCATCAGAGAAAGGAGACAAAGCCTTTGATATCTATTCGCGTTTACTTGCAGAGCGAATTGTATTTTTGAAGAGTGAAGTCACAGATGAAACGGCTAATTTGATAGTTGCGCAATTGTTGTTTCTGGATGCTGATGACTCAGAACGAGACATTACATTATACATTAACAGCCCTGGAGGTTCAGTAACAGCAGGAATGGCTGTTTACGATGCCATGAATCAAATTCGTTGTGATGTTTGTACTGTCTGTGTCGGTTTTGCCGCTTCAATGGGAGCATTCTTGCTTTCTTCAGGTACTCAAGGCAAAAGATATGCTTTGCCAAATGCTCGGATTATGATTCATCAACCTTCAGGAGGCGCTCAGGGAGTGGCTAGTGATATTGAGGTTGCAGCTAGAGAACTTTTGCGTACCAAAGAAACTATCAACAAGATATTAGCTGCTAATACAGGTCAACCATTAGAGAAAATTCAACGTGATTCAGACCGAGACTTTTTCATGAGTGCTGAAGAGGCAAAAGCTTACGGCTTAATTGACGGTGTTATTCTGAGAACGCCTACGTCTGTTCAATCTTCAACTAACTCGCACATTGACAAACATCAGTTGAATGGAAACTGATATTTGTTTTGAATTTACCTGATGCAAAGATGTAAAGACACAAAAGTTCTTGGTGTCCTTGGCGTCCCTTCGCTTCGCTCGAGGACAGGCTTGGCGGTTTGATCAAAAACTGATTGATGAACAGGATTCAAACATGAAAATTCTAGTCATTGGTGGCACTAACTTTATTGGTTCTCCTGTCGTTCGTCACCTCTGTGTTATGGGTCATGAGGTGACTGTGTTCCATCGAGGAAAAAGCATAGCTGAATTACCATCAGGTGTGCATCGCATTTTGGGTGAACGCATTCACCTAGACGAGTTCAAAAACAAGTTTGAGGAGATTTCGCCCGAAGTCGTCCTGGATATGTTTGCCTACACTGAACAGGATGCACACATACTGATGAACACGTTTAGAGGTATTGCCAAGCGTGTTGTCGCTATCAGTAGTATGGATGTGTATCGTGCCTATGGCGTGATTTTGGGTAGGGAATCTGAAGCTGTTCCAGTACCCCTGACTGAAGATTCGCCTCTGCGCTCTTCACTTTATCCTTTTCGGGAGATGCCTAATAGACCTCTAGACGCGCCAGTTGATTACGAGAAAATTCTAGTTGAACGGGTGGTTATGTCAGACCCTGACTTACCAGGAACAATTGTACGCTTGCCAATGGTTTATGGTCCAGGAGATATTCGACACCGCTTGTTTCCCTACTTACAACGCATAGATGATAACCGCCCTGCTATTGTGTTGGAAGAAAGCCTTGCTCGATGGCGAGGCTCGTATGGATATGTGGAGAATGTGGGGTATGCGATCGCTCTAGCAGTGTGTCATGAACAGGCAAAGGGTCGCATTTATCATGTCGCCGACGCAGAGGTGTTTTCCGAGGCTGAACGGATAACTAGAGTTGGCAAGGTCGCACGATGGCAGGGAAAGGTAGTTTCTGTACCTAAAGAAAAGTTGCCAACAGAGTGGAAACTGCCGGTGAACACAGAGCAACACTGGTTTGTAGACTCAACTCGCATCCGCCAAGAGTTGGGATACAAGGAAGTTGTACCCCCAGAGGAAGCACTGCAACAAACTATAGACTGGGAGCGGACTCATCCACCAAAGGAACCTGAGAAGTTGGGGGAACCTTGGTTGCTGGACTACGTAACTGAAGATGCAATTTTGGCGAAGGAGGTTTTATGAGTCTTTTCTGTTTAGTTCACGGCGCTTGGCAAGGTGCGTGGTGTTGGGATTTGTTGATTCCCGAACTAGAAGCACGAGGTCACAAAGCAGTGGCAATGGATCTGCCAATTGATGACCCCTCCGCCAGTTTGTCCCGCTTTGCAGATGTGGTGCTTCAAGCGCTTGCAGGCGCAGACGACGATGTGGTGCTGGTCGGTCACTCGATGGCTGGTACTGTCATTCCCCTTGTTGCTAGCCAGCGCCCAGTTCGTCGGCTGGTGTTTCTTGCAGCCCTCATCCCGCATGTAGGAACGAGTGTGCTTGACCAGTTCTATGACGAGGTAGATCCTGATACCCTCAAAGCAGCAGGCTACAAACCACCAGAGGCGAGTCAGTTCGAGCAGTTCCGTGATGAGCCTGATATGTACAACCCGGCTGCGCTTAGCAAAGACCCTTCAGGGAGCGAAGCACTAGCAATGGAACTTTTGTTTCACGACTGTGAACCTGATGTGGCGCGTTGGGCAATCTCCAAACAGCGGAATCAACAATCAATGGCACACATTTTCGAGGTTACTCCCCTGCAAGCTTTCCCGGATGTAGAGTACACGTATATTGCCTGCACTGATGACCGGACAATTTCTCCTGTATGGTCGCGGTATGCTGCACGTAAACGCCTGGGAGTTGATGCTATAGAACTGCCTGGAGGACACTGCCCCTATCTGTCTCGCCCTACCCACCTTGCTTCGGTACTGAGTGCTGAGTAAATTTAGAAATCTGGTTTTTTTACAGCAGTTTTCTATTACAGCGGTTTTCTTTCTTTGTGGGCATTGCTCACCAATATCTCAAATGTGTATCACATAAGCTTTTCGGAGCAATGCCCACCCTACGATATTGTGGTCTAATCATAGAAGAAGCGCTGTAATTAGGATACAGGTTGGCTCTGGAGGGCACAGCAATGCTGTGCCCCTACCATGTAGTTTGTAGTTTATGCTTTTGAAAGCCTTCTGCCTTTTTGTACTAGTTTGTGTTGAGAGTTAGCTGTAAATTTTTTAACAATTCATCTGAGGTAAAAGGCTTTGACAAAAAGGTTGTGATGCTATCACCAACAATTTTAATTATTTCATGGTTTGATACTAACCCGCTAACGCCAATAATTTTGACTTTTGGGTTCATTCTTTTCAAGATGCGGATAGTCGTTGAACCATCCATAGAGGGCATCATCATATCAAGCAACACGACACTAATTTCATGCTGATGTTGTGTATACAATGCCACAGCCTCGATGCCGTCACGAGCAACGACAACTTTGTAGGCATTTCTTTCCAACAAGTTTTTAGTAATTTCACGAATTGAGTCGTCATCGTCAACAAGGAGAACTAATTCTCCATGTCCTACCAGTAACTCGTTGTGTCCTGTTAATATCTCATCTGTTTCTACTGTGTGCTTAACTGGTAAACACACCTGAAACTCTGTTCCCTTTCTGATTTCACTGACTACGTTCACAAAACCGCCGTGGCTTTTAACGATACCCATGACTGTAGAAAGACCAAGACCTGTACCTTGACCCAATTCTTTTGTTGTAAAAAATGGTTCAAAGATTCTATCTATTATTTCCTTGGGAATCCCTGTTCCGGTATCAGATATGGTAATAGCAACATAAGGACCAACCTGAGCATCAATATTTTTACGTAAAAATTGTGTATCAACCCAAATATTTTTAGCGAAAATCCGCAAAACACCACCTTCTGGCATGGCATCACGAGCATTAATGCAGAGATTCATGAGCGCTTGGTGTAGCTGGGTAGCATCACCAGAGATTGTCCAGAGGTTTGGCGTGGGAATATCTACGCAGATATCAATTGCTTTAGGAAATGTCTGTCTAACAATCTGTTCAACTTCTAAAATTAAGTCTCTCACCTGCAAAGTCGTGAAGTTAACTTCATGACCTCGTGAAAACCACAGCACTTGTTTTACCAAATCTGCGGCACGTCTAACGTTATTTTCCAGTATAGAAAGCCACTGCTTACCCTGCTTATCGAACAGTTGTGTCTGTAAAAGTTGAACCGTCATCATCATCGGTGTCAACGCGTTATTTAAGTCGTGAGCAATACCGCTTGCCAAGGTGCCAAGGCTTTCCATGCGCTGTGCTTGGAGAAATTGCGCTTCGAGTTGTTTTTTCTCTGTAATGTCGGTGTTGACTGTCAGGATAGATTTAGGTTGTCCCTGATTATCTTGCATGAGTGTCCACCGGCTGGCAACGATAATTTCCTTGCCGTCTTTGTGTACCTGGCTCAATTCACCCTGCCATGAACCATGTTCAATCAAGCTTGTTTGGATATCTTGAAGTTGAGATAAAGTTTCCTGTCGATAGAGAAGTTCATTGGCATTTTTACCAATTACTTCTTCTGTCTTCCATCCGTAGAGATCTTCAGCTCCTTTGTTCCAAAATTGGATTTGGTTATCTAAGTCTCGTACAAGAATCGCATCTGTCGTAATATCGAGCAAAGCAGCTTGTTCGCGGATTTTCTGTTCTGCTTGCTTGCGTTGTGTAAGGTTCAAGACAAAACCAACTATGCTTTGTTGAGATTTTTCTAGAAGGGCAATACCAATAAGTACAGGAACACGACGACTATCTTTGCGAATGTATTCCTTCTCGAAGGGAGTACACACTCCAGAATTGATGAGTTGTGCGATCGCCTCTGGCACTGCGCTTTGGGCAATCGCCTCTGGCACTGCGCTTTGGGCAATCGCCTCTGGCACTGCGCTTTGGGCGATCGCCTCTGGCACTGCGCTTTGGGC
>NZ_CAWUDP010000015.1:0-133779 GCF_963920835.1 Scytonema sp. PCC 10023 | reverse complement strand
CTGGGGTTTTTTTCAGGAACCCACTCTGATGATGCGACTTTCACGTCGCACCATGAGATGCCCATTCCTCGACAAAAGTGAAATCTGTGGGATCAGAATGATTTTGTAGTAATTCATATTTTATACAACCTTGATCCTGCCGAGATGGTTCAATAATCCCCAGCAGCACAGCTTTGACAGCTTCCACTTTTTCAAGTAAAGCAACAATCCGGGCAACAACGCGAACAGTTTGGTTAGTCATTGGTGATGTAAGTTAGTTGTTAATTGCTGGTTATTAATTATTAGTGGTTATTTGTCAACAATTACGATTAACCATTAACCACTAACGACTTCCAACTTGCTAAATACCCACTCCTCTTGCTGCAACCATATAGCGGAAAATGTATTCTACTAACTCAATGTAATGGCTGGCAGTTTTGGGAGAAGGTGCCCAAACTGTAACACCGTGATCGCGGATGAGTAAAGCTGGTAATTGTGAGGGATTTGTTGTAAAGCGCTCTTTAATCTCATCTGCAATACGGGAAACCTGTAAATGATTGGCGAATACGGGCATAGCACAATCGGGGTTTTCTTCCCACACTCCCAGCCCTTTGAGCATCTCCAACGGTGGTAGGGGCAAGGTATCACCTTTGACAAACCGAGAAACCAAATTTGCTTCAACTGAGTGGACGTGGTAGCAGCTCATAGCGTCGGGAAACAGGGCATAGAGAACCTGGTGAATCGCTGTTTCAGCTGAAGGTTTCACATCGGGTGAGGGTTGTTCCACACTGCCGTTTGGATGAATACGCACAAAATCACCAAGTTCTAATTCTCCTTTAGATCGACCACTGGCTGTAATCCAGAAGCTACCATCGGGCAAACGAGCTGAGAGATTTCCCGCAGTTCCTACCATCCATCTTTGTTGGTAGAAGTGACGGGCAGCTGAGATAAGTTCAAGACGGGGATCGTCTTGCATTGAGCTTTTCATTTGATTAGATTAGTTCCACAATCTTGGTAGGTAGTCACCCACTTTTAAAAAGTCGAAGTCACAAAAAACTATCCGCCTCACTTCATCACCGAATGTATTTCAGGCTACAGCCTGACGAGTGCGAATTTCTGTACCCGTGTACTCAGGAGTCCAACCTTCTGTTCCAGTAAAATACCGCACTGCTTTAATCCGCCTTGCTGGAGTGAGATAAAACCAGTGTTCAGTTCCCGCTGGTACGTTGATGTACTCTTCTGGCTGTACTGTCAATTCTACTTGAGTTCCATCAGGTCGGACAAAACCAAAAATCCCTTCTCCGTCTACGATATAGCGGACTTCGTCCTCTGAATGGGTATGGATTTTGTCAAATTTCGTCAGCAGTGCATCAAGGTTAGGGATACCTGGATGCAGGACGATGAGATCGCGGGTTTGATAGCCTGCTGTTTGTTGCAGTTGCTCAAAATAGCCATCTAGAGATTTTAAGACTTGTTCTTTCTCATCCTCGTTGAGGCTATCTTGTGCTAAAAGTTGATGCAACTGTTGACTTTCTCCCACAGCCCAGCGATTAAGTTGGATGTTTAGGGGTGCAAGTTCCGAGGAAATGTCTTGCAAATCAGTGTATCGTGTTCCATCTTGCAATTCTAGAATCGCCATAGTTCACCTCGCGCAAAGATATATATTGTACGGTATTTATAATTTGTTGAAAAAAATTGAGAAGCCAAGCGACTCGCTTCGTGTAGTTTAGTTCGTTCAGCCTTTTACCTAAAATACTCTGCTTTGTTTATTATAATTTACGGTAAATTGATAAGATTAGTGTATTTTAAATGTTGACCATTTTTGACGGAGAGCCAGATTTAGAGAAAATGGGGTGAGAATGACTAGTTTCAGTGCCCATCCTTACCCCTCCACATTAATGTTGTGTTTACAGTGTTGAAAGCGGCGCGCCCTCAGAGGGCGCTATCTATACCTGCAAACCATTGGTTAACAAGATTTCCCAATTTCTAGGAGCGCCGGATAAAGCGCCCAATAGCAGCTGCACTGCGAAGAGCGATTTTTTTCCTCAGGTATTGCGATCGCCCTTGGCGGGGCTTTGCCCATCGCGAATAGAGTTGAATCGGTGTTTGAGTGTGTTGCCAATAAGCTTTATCTGTCAAAGTTGGAGCTTCATCATTCAAAGCCCGAAGAATCAGTTGTTTTCGCCACGGTTTTATTTCGCCTCCTGACGCATGCGACATAATGTTTACACTTCCGCCGAAATCCATTCCCATTCGACTTACAGTGCTAAGTGGTTCACAAGTCAACGTTAGCCCTAAGTTCAGAACACATTGATCGCTCTGAAAATAGGGATAACGATTCAGAGCGAGACAAAAATCACTCAGAGAAATATATCCTGCTTCCTCAAATGTTTCTAGTAATTTCTGCCACAGCGAAAGTACAGACTTTTGGTTCTGCTTCACTCCAATGAAGCCAGAATTGTAGTATCTGTCTAGTTCGCGCTGTGTCAGAAAACCGTAGCGTTCAGCAAGTTCCTTCCACATTAAGCGATAAGGATGATTTGCAGGCATATAATCGTAGGCATCCTCACATAAACTTATGCCATGATTGACCCACTCGACATAGAAATCCCAGGGACGTTTGTTGACAATATCAGGATCGAAATAAAATAATGCTTCAACTTCTGGACAATAATTTTCCCAAAGTTGCAGCATAAAATCGGGTTTGTAATTAGAGAAGAACTTTGAGGTATTTAGCTTGATGAATCGAATGACACAATCGGACGCTACAGAAAACTCTTGATAACCTTGAGCATCTTTCAAAGATTTAGCCCAAGGTGGCAAAGCTCCTCGATACCCTACCCAAACTACACCACGAAAGCCGTGATTATAAAGAGAGTTGAATAAAACCCCCACACCGTAGTGGTAGTTCCCTTCAAATAAAGTACAAATAGCTGTGAGCATAGGTAGTATGCATTAGTATGTATCTAATGATTTACAGACATGATTTACAGACAACTTTGACTGCAGCCAAGTAAGTGTTTTTGCATCTTCGCGAGTGTTTGTAGCTCGAATCAAACCATTACGTAACCACCACCAGAGTTCACAAGTTCCTTGCAACTCCTACGCATAGCAACATTGGCGAGTTTTTGCAGATACCTTAAAAACTCAGGTAATAACGTCTACTACAAAATTAGAGTTTTAGAAGACTTCTAAATTTTGTTAGCTAAGAAACAAAAACACGAACTCGATCTAGCTTCTCTCGTACAAGGCTGGACACTATGCAAGCCATACCTCTGATATGTGCTACGAGAGCCATTCAAATCGATCAAATTATGGGGGAGTCAAACCACCAGGAATTCGTACAGCAGCGACTCTCCTAAGTACGAGCTTATATTCTACAAAAAGTTTGCCTTTTAGTAGTGGTTGCTGGATGTGAGTCTGGAGGGTTGATCGAATAAAACCTAGCGTGAACATACGAATAACATCTAAGGTTTCCATTCAGAGTTGCGCTACTTTCTGCACAAACTCACCGTTTTGCAACTGCTTGACTTTGAGTATTGGTTTTCCAGTGTAGTGCAGAATAACCCAACTAGCACAAAATTCAGACTTATTTAACAGAAATTTTATGTAAAATATGCAAAATTTTTATAAATTTTTCTCTATCTTTAGAAATTTGATTTTAAATAAAATGTCTTAAAAGACACAATGCAAATCAGCGTATCCAAAGAGCATTCATATAGTTTGGTAGCCTCAACAGTTCGGTATATTTGTGATTTTCTGGGATGTTTCCGATTTCTATTTGAAAGTGCATAAATTGGTTTTGTTTATACCTAGTCAGTATAAGCAAAGCTTTCCCAGCTTAACTTCCGTTCCACAAATTAAGTAGGACTTATGCATGGAATATATATTTTGTCAATAAATAAGTCCTCATAATCTCTGAAAATAAGGAGTTTATTTAAGTTATGCCCTTAATAGAAGATGTCAAAAGAGTTTGCGACTGCCCAAAGGGCAGTGGGCACATGGACAATCGCCTGGCTCCTTTTGGATGGCGCGACTTACTGCTGGCACATGGACTTGATATCACTGCAACCAACCTCAAGCAGGAATTCACTTTCTTTTGTCACTCTCAAAGAGGCAATACCTAAAATTGGACTCATGTGAGTGCCAGAAGACACTACAATTGCATGATGCTATCAAGACCCCGTTTCAATCCGAAGAAGGAACTCACTTGGCGAATAGCTAACAAAGTTCCTTTCACATAGGGTTCGGCACTACTTCCCGCTTCATGCCGAATTATCAGCTTTTCGTCCGCAAGACCAAATATAGCTTCCACTGACAGAGTGTAACCAGGCAAACGTAACGAGTGGACTTGTGTCCCGTTGAGTGTTACACCTCTACTTTCTTTTGAACCCTGAGTTTCCTCTATGGAATTGTATAAAATTGGCTTTTTAACTTGTCCGAGTCGGAAAGCAAGTTCCCTGGCTGTTCCACTCGGAGCATCCACCTTCTTTTGGGAAGCATAATCCACAATTTCCCAGGCGGACGTGTACCTGGCTGCTATCTCCGCAAAGCGTTGCAGAAGCACTGCTGTGATCGCAAAGTTGCCAGCTGCTAAAACTCCTACCTGATACTTAATTGCTTGTTCATGTATTTGCGCGAAGTCTTCTTCTGTTAGTCCCGAAGTACCGATGACAACATGAGTTTTGTTCTGGATGGCTTCTAAAACGTTAGTTTTCACCACATTCGGTTTAGTGTAATCAACCAAAACATCGGTGTTATTTCTTAAAGCTTCTTTAACGGAACCGCTAATGGTTAAATCTGGTGAAGTTTGCGTCAGCACCTCACTCAATTTCTTGCCTGCATGAGTTCTGGAAACTGCGCCTACGAGATTTAGGTCTTTTTCAGCGCAGATAGCTGGAACTAAGCTTCGTCCTACCCATCCCGTCGCACCGGCTATACAGACATTAATCGCCATCAGGAGCGCTCCTTGCTATACTTTAACTTTTTTAACACTTCAACGCCTACAAGGCTTAAATAAAGCACTGCCTTTTTGCTTTCTATCAGGAAAGTGCATAAGTTGATTTCAATTCCATCTAAGAAATTTAGAAGGATCGCTTACTTACTCTAGAACGTCCCACATTCACCATGCCCTTGCTCAAAAAAAAGATAAATGACACTCATGGAGAAAAATTCTTCTGTTAACCGTAAACCTTGCCGCTTTCACAAGAGTAGCGCTACATTATCGTTTGGTTTCGCAGTTACGTTCTTTGCTTGCTACCTCAAATTGGGGAAAAAGTACCCTCAAGGGTAATGCTAAGCTAGATTCGCTCAAGTTATCCATAAGAAAAAAATTGAATGTTGCACCTAAGTTTTAGAGCTTTGAACTTCAAAGGGCTGGGATACTAATCTACTCTTGGATGAAAGCTAAAAAAAGATAGCCACCATGATGGGTGACGAAAAAAATAGACACCGTGATCCGCAAGGCAAATAACGATGATACAAAAATTATGGTTATATCCTCCTATGGCGATCGCTCGCCTGGGAGCCTCTGATACACCTTGTGACAATTTCCACTGGGGTGCAAACGATATGCGACCACGTGGGACGGGGCAGACTACAATTCAGCCCGCTGAAACTCTACATGTCGCAGCAGATGGAGCTGTGAGATCGAGTATTCCATCCGAGATTACTTTCAAGGACGCTCAAGGGTTTAAACCCGTGTGTCCTTTCTTCGAGTTGCATGGAGAGTGGAGTACAGAAACAGGGGTTGAGACTGGACCAATCACGCCACAGGTGCTGGCAAAATTCGGGCTGACAATAAAAGACCTGCAATGGAAAGTTGAGGTAGCAAATCTCAAACCGCATCACTACACATTGTCCAAGGGCGATCGCATCGTTGCAACTGTTGAATTAACAGGAGATGTGACAGAACGGCACTTGCTCTTAGGTATTTCTCCCCAAGATGCTCAGCAACCTCTAGCTTCTCTCGATAAACCCCTACCATTGGGAAGCATCCAGCTAACACGCCCCACAGATGAATTTCCAGAAATTCGCCTGCGTTTCACCCCAGGAAAGGGGGTGGTCTATGGACCAACCAACCTTAAAGAGCGCCTGGAAAGTCACAACCAACGCGTAGGCAACAATTCCACCTGGAAGAACTTCGAGCTTCCCCCAGAACACCTAATTCTTAACCCAGAGGCAACTTGGTGTAAGTTTGTTGCCACCAACGAAGACTCGCGCACAAATCCCGGTGGACTGTACGCAGCAGAAGACGATACTGCAATTAGTTTGGGACTAGTCGATGATGTTGGTGACGGAGTGATTAGCTGTTCCTTGGCGGGGGTTGCGCAAGCCAAAGCGCGGATTGTGGTGGGACCGCCAGATTACGCACCTGACCGCCGTCCACTGACCTCCTTGGCTGATGGGTTGAGCGATCGCGTTGAGCGTGATGAGGTTCTCGATCCTGCCTACGTCGATGACCTGAATCTGACTGCTGCGGAAGTGCGGGACTTGCTAGAGCGCGTTTTGGAGACGATGGAAGCAATGAACCTGGATTTCCAGAACAATCGCGCTCGTCGTGAGAATAGCAACATCGCCGTTTTTGATGAGAGCCAACCCCCAGAAGCAGCAGCAGATAAGGCTTTTCCAGAAATGGAACCTGTCTTAGGACGACCTTTGCCATTAACCGAATTTGGTCGCCAGCGACATCGGCGCTTTATTTCCTTAGAGGTGTTTGAGGATATGCTGCGGGAGCGTCCCGAACTCATCGACAAATGGATTCGCGAGCCAATGACTGATGAGAGGTACTATGACCGGAAGATGCCAGCGCTCATGCGCGGATCTGACCGTTATCCGATGCATATCACTCGGCGACAGTATCAACTGCTGGTAGCATGGGCGAACCGCCTGCGTCGAGATGCGGAGGTAGGAACATGAACCAAGTCACTGCTGATGAGCTTGCAACAGAATTGCACCTGTTCCAAAGTGCAGAAGGTTCTCATTTGTTTGTTGTCGATGGCAGCCGCATCTACGATTTGCCAACAGAAGTTGCTGCTGATCTCAATCAATCCTTATCTAAAATCGCAAAGGGAAACTTGGATCAAGACCCTCTGTGGACTGCTCTCGGCTTATTCTCCGAAAACTCGCTGCCCCGATATATCGGTAGTCAACCTCTGGAACCACCCGCTCTCGCCTCGATTTCCTTGAATGTTGCCCAGGCATGTAATATGTCCTGTGGTTACTGCTACGCCGATACTGGCAAATTTGGCGGACGCTCTCGCATGATGAGCATTGAGGTAGCAAAGGCGAGTGTTGACCGACTGATTGCAGAATCTGACCCCAACATGGGAGTAGTCGTTGGGTACATGGGGGGTGAACCTTTGCTCAACCGTGCTGTTGTTCACGAAACCACCAGGTATGCAGCTAAAGCAGCCGAAAAGGCAGGTCGTTCGATTCGCTTTTCGCTCACCACCAATGCCACAATGCTGCAACCTGTGGATGCACAGTTGTTTACTGAGTTCCCGTTTACCGTAGCCGTTAGTATCGACGGTAACCAACAGCAGCATGATGCCATCCGCCAAATGAACGATGGCACAAGCAGCTATGAGCGTTTGCAGGCAGGGTTGGCTGTGCTCAATCGTTACGGACGACCCCAACATCTTGCCGCTCGCGTGACTGTCACCCCAAAAACAGGCGAATTGCTGCCCATTCTTGACCATATCTTAAGCTTGGGGTTTGATGAAGTCGGTTTTGCAGCCGTCCTTGTTTCTCCTAACCCTAGCCTGACATTTTCAACTGCAGACTTTGGGGCGTTTCTTTCACAGATGATTGCTTGCGGAGAAAAGGCGTTGCAGGAAATTGCTGCAGGTAGATCCTATCCTTTTGGCAATTTAGAAACGGCACTTCAGGAAATCCATCGCGGTAGCCATCGACCTTATCCCTGTGGTGCAGGTGCTGCCTATCTCAGTGCTAATGCTGAAGGAAAACTATTTGCTTGTCATCGGCTGATTGACGATCCACAGTTTGCAATGGGTAGTGTGCAAAGTGGTTCTGACCTCAAAGCACGTTCCGCCCATTTAGCTCGTAGTCATGTGGATCTGATGGAGCCTTGTCACAAATGTTGGGCAAGGTATCTTTGTGGTGGCGGATGTTACCACGAGGTATCCCACCGAGGACGAATCGGGTGTGATTATATCCGTGGCTGGCTAGACTTTTGCCTGCGTTCCTACGTAGAACTGTCTACAAGACAACCCGAATACTTTGTTACCTTGCCAACCGTAGAAAGTATGAGTAGCCCTACAACATTATCCAGTTAAAGAATTATATGACTAACCGTGATTCAGATCATCCCACTCAGCGGAAGATTTTCCCACGCAATTTAACAGCAAAAGCTGACTACATCGTTCGTGGGAACCCAACGAACACGCGACTGGAGAGTGGCGTTGACAATTGTTACCCAGGTTTAGAGTTCGATCAGCGGAATCTTGATCAGGCTTTCTTTCCTGGTCTGATTTTTGAGTACCATCGGGATGATGGGGCAATTCTGCGTGAAATTTTGCCCGACAGTGCACCAGCACAAGCAGGGCTCACAGCAGCAAATAACCAGTCGCCCCTGTATCTGGGAATATTAGTTGGTAGAACTACTGCTAGTCAGAGCGAACAACAACCGCCTGTTTTCTTCTTCAATAAACTCAATGGACTGGAAGTCTGGCGTCGTGTGCATGACTTATTGCCAGGAAAAATTGCGATCGCACTGAGTCCATCCCCAAATATCGATACTGAGTTAGTGCAGGAGTTACTCCAGGAGTTGCAAGTTTGGGATGCGGACGAGAGTTTGGTGGGGAACTTGAGGCGACTTGCGGCTTCTGGTAAAAGTGGGATTAAGCGCACAGACGACAAATTGGTGGCAGTGTTCACTGGTGAGCGTGAGCGATACTTGGATGAAGATGGCGTGATTAATGTTGATGTCTACGAACCGGGTGACATCACTCGCAGTCTCTGTGCGCCTTGGCAGTATGATTTCCGCGATTGTGGATGTTTCTACTGGGCTGCTAGTAAGCCAGACATTGTCACCAGCGCTGATGGACAGCAACGCTACCTGAATTTTCAGCGCAAAGACCGAACCAAGGTACCCCAGCCATCAGAAGTTCCAGGACAGTGGGAGGAGCGTGACCAGGAACTTGATTATGCTGACCTCATTAGCGGTGCTTGGAATGAGTTACCAGTTGTCCTCAACGGTCGGGAAAGTGAAAAATTCATACCACCGCAAGCACCTCCTGTCAAGCAGTTGATGACGCGACAGCAGGTGATTGAGGAGTTGCGTTATCTGGCTACGGTAGAGCACGCGCTTTGCATTGAGTATCTCTACGCCCACTATTCTCTCAACGCACCGCTGCGTTTACCCGAGAGTGGTGCTTCAGAGCAAACCAAGCGCATTTTTGCTGCGGCTAACGAGGTCTTTATGATAGCAGTGGATGAGATGCGTCACCTGCGTTGGGTGAATGAAGCTCTCGACCGCTAGGACAACCACCCTCTTTGGGACGAGCGCAATTCATTGGACGAGCTTTCAATCGACCCTTCCAACTGGAACCTCTCACACCAAAACAGTTGCAGTGGTTTATCGATGTGGAAAAACCGAGTCAGTCAGTTGGCTCTGGTTTGGACGGTATGTATGTCCAACTGCTGACTAGCATTGACCGACAACCAGAAAAGTTTCCTGAACGCGAGAGACTTCTTCATCTGATTAAGCTGATTATTGATGAGGGAGAAGACCACTACGAGCGCTTCACCTCAGTGCAGCAGCATTTGTCAGGGCTAGACCCTAATTCATATCTCCGTCGGGTGGAAAATCCTCAACCAAAGTCACAATTAGCTTCTTTACAAAAATTGAGCGATCACAACTACGCCGTGCTTTTGGGATTACTACAGGTCAGCTTCTCTTTAGGCGATCGCTCTGGAGGACTTGTGCTAGAGCAATCTCGCCGTGCAATGTTCAGTTTGCACGAGACAAATCATTACTTAGCCACTAAAGGAGTGCGTGCGCCATTTAAGCTACCACCTGCGCCAGCAGCATTGTCCTTCACCGCCCCAGTTGCTCAAGCTCTTGTGGAAACGCTCTCACTAGAAATGCACGATGTTGTCTCTCGTGTGAGGGACGTGGGCGATGAGAAGGAACGGACTTTAGCTGAAAATCAACAGCGAGTCAACGAAGAGTTGTTCCAGCAGATAAACCAGTTGATTAACGAAAATTCAGGTGAGTAATGCAAACAGCATTAGTCATTGGCGGTGGTGTTGCAGGTTTATCCTGCGCCCAAGCGCTAGCAAAACGCGGATGGGAAGTAGAAATTTGGAGAACGGGATCACGCAGTTCTCCCACTCTGCTTCTCAATGACATCACTTGCTATCTCTTGCAAGATATCTGGCAGCTAGAAGAGACGTTCTGGGAGAACTTTCATGTTCTTGATGAACGCCGGGTTTGCTGGGGAATGGAAGCAACTGTACTAAGCATCCCACAACCGAGTGTGGTGATGAGTGGCAATTGCTTGGTAGAACATCTAGAAAAACGTTTGCAACAACACAATCAGCAAGTTCATTTCGATGACTCACTACCGTCCCCAGACGAACTTGCTTCTTTTGATTTCTGGCATCATGTGGGACAAAAATTTACCTGGGTGATTGATGCTGGTGGTCGAAAATCTGCAATAGTGAAGAATTTAGTAGGAGGTCAGCGCTATAAATTTGGGCAGCGATGTATTCTCTCTCAAGAGGTGATGCTAACCAAGGCAAGTGAACAAAATGTCTGTTGGATGGAAACAGTACCAGATGGTTGGATGTTTTTAGCTCCCCTTGGTGGAAATCGGGCGATGCTGCAATGTATGGTTCCTGTTGTCATCGAGGAACCACAGGAGATGTTGACGTATTTACTGGGGCAAACGCGGTTCCTAAATACCTTCGTGGATAGCCTTTTAGGCTCGACTTCCGTATTTGAGGCGTTTCCGCAAATTCTAGCTCCCCTATATGGCACCAAATCGATTGCAGTTGGTGATGCAGCATTTTCCGTAGATCCCATTAGTGGTGACGGCACCGGATACGCCATTCGCGGGGCAATACTTGCCGCTAGTGTCATCAATGGCATTGCCTCTGGCTTAGAAAGGAGCCAATGTCTTCGTCACTACACCTTAAGACTGCATAAGACCTTTTTTTCTCACCTCCAGCAATGTCTTAATCATTACTCAATTGGTTTTTCGTCATCTGTCTGGAAAGCGGAAATAGAACTTATGCAGGAAGTTTGGCAGAACAATTTTGACATACCCAATGCAGAGAATTTTGCATACAGGCTTGAGGAATTGAATCTTGTCCCGCTTCCCTCCTGATGAGGGTTAATTAACAGTAGGCGAAAAACTAACAATTACTCCCAATTAATCACATTTGCTTAATATCCGTCCCATGTACTCATCTTTTCTGTAACCATGTTGGCATTTAATTGTAAAATACCATCATGCTACTAGGATTCAAGACACAACTTAAGGTAAGCAAGCAACAACGTCTACTACTGGCACAACACGCAGGAGTAGCAAGACACGCTTGGAATCAAGGTTTAGCATTATGTCAGCAGGTACTGATACATAACAAACTGAACCCTGATGACAAAATCAAATTTCCCACAGCCATAGACTTACATAAATGGTTAGTAGCATCAATTAAAACTATCCATCCTTGGTACTATGAAGTATCTAAATGCGCTCCCCAATACGCATTAAAATACTTAGCAGATGCCTTGAAATCTTTTTTCAAGAAAGCTAAAGGATTTCCGAAATTTCAAAAAAAAGGCAGACATGATTCCTTTACTCTAGATGGTGCAATTCACATTGACCACAGAAAAGTCAAAGTACCTGTAATTGGATGGATAAAGACTTATGAACATTTAACAACAGGATATAAACCCAAATCAGTCACAATCAGCAAACAAGCTGATAGGTGGTTTATATCTTGGAAAATAGAAGTAGAAATAAGTCAACTCCCTAAAAAGCAAGAGTTTGTAGGAATAGACTTAGGAATAAACCATTTAGCCACACTATCGACAGGAGAAGTATTTGATGGATTAAAAAGTTATAAGAAATATGAATCTAAACTAGCAAGAATGCAATACTTGAATCGTCAGAAAAAAATCGGCTCAAGTAATTACAGAAAATCTCAAATCAAAATAGCAAGACTACACCAAAAAATAGCCAGCATCAGGAAAGATACATTACACAAAATCACCACCTATATCAGCAAAAACCACGCGGTGATAGGGATAGAGGATTTAAATGTATCCGGGATGTTAGCTAATGGTAAGTTAGCTAAAGCAATAGCTGATATGGGATTTTATGAGTTCCGTCGTCAGTTAGAATATAAAACCCAGCTATATGGTAGCAAGTTGGTAGTAGTGGATAGATTTTATCCCAGTAGTAAAACTTGCTCTGGCTGTGGTGAGAAAAAATTATCTTTGTCACTGTCTCAAAGAGTGTTTAAATGTGATAGCTGTGGGTTTGAGTGTGACAGAGATTTGAATGCTGCTGTTAATTTAAGTAAAGAAGCGACTAGATTAGTCGTGTTAGCCTGTGGACTGGATAGTGCCGACACTTCCAGTATGAAGCAGGAAGAAAAAGCAGGCAATTGTTAGCAATTGTTAGCATTTTTGTATCGGAAGCTGTGATTTTTTTCATTGTTAGCAGGAAGCGGATTTTAGACGATGTCGGCGTACCAAGAAACCTGCTCCAATCATGCCTATACCAATTAGCGTTGTGGTAGTTTTCGGTTCTGGAACTGTTTTTAAGGTATTGATGGAGCCATATACTAAAGCTCGACCTTTTAAGGTGGTGGTAATTTCTCCCGGAATAATGATGTCCTCTTCTGTAAAGAGGAGCCTGCCCGTAGCATTTTTGAATATGCCTTCACCACCAGTGATATCCACACTACCAGAACCCGATGATGTCAGGTTTACCAAGTCAATTGTAGTGGTAGCGTCACTCGTCCCAAATACCTTGTTAGTGCCGCTTCCAAAGGTGATATAGCCTAGTGGTAAATCCTGTAAGCCAAATGTCGTTGGGTCTATGTTAAAGGTGAGTTCGCCTGTGGTAGGGTTGGTTTTGGAGTAGGTTAGTCCGTCGTATTGGTTTAGACCATAAGGTGCGTCAGCACTGATACCTGATTCAATGACTTGTGAAACGTCCGAAGTTATCGGCGTAACGTAGATTGTGGTGTCATAGTAGGAACTAATTGGATAGGAAGTTTGTGCGGTTGCCCTCCCACCACCCAGTCCGAAACCAAGTAACATGAGAGTGACTGGAACAAGCCTTGCAGTGTATGAGCGGAGTATTACTTGCATTAGAAGTATCGACTTTTACAATAACGCAACATCTAATACCAGAAGCTTACAAACACTCAAGAGCAGGTTGCAATGAATAATCTTTTGATAGTTTTGTCAATTTTTCCTGTTTGTTGCGATCGCCTTCTCAGTAGCCCAGACGCTCCGCGTGCCTTCACCCAGTGGGAGCTTACGCTCTTGCGCAGCCTGTCCGCAGGACTTACGGCACTGCGCGGAGCGCAATCGCCTAACCCCGGTCAGTGGTTGACGCCAAAATACCCCTCTCCGCATCCGGAGAGGGGTTAGGGGTGGGATCATGTGCGTTCTAGATCTTAACCAAAACGTCCGCTGATATATTCCGCAGCCTCCCTTGTCGCAGGAGTATTAAACATTTGCTCGGTAGGACTGAATTCAACTAATCTTCCCCTACGTTTGCCATGCTCGTCTATTTCGGTGTTGAAGAAGGCAGTCAAATCTGCTACTCGTGAAGCTTGCTGCATATTATGAGTCACCATGATGATGGTGTATTGTTCCTTGAGTTCAAGGCAAAGTTCTTCAACTTGACGAGTGGAAATCGGATCGAGAGCAGAACAGGGTTCATCCATCAATAGGACATCTGGCTTCATGGCGATCGCCCGTGCAATACAAAGCCGTTGCTGTTGTCCTCCAGATAACGCTGTACCCTTGTCTTTGAGTTTGTCTTTCACCTCATCCCAAAGAGCAGCTTGGCGTAATGATTGCTCCACCAGTTCATCCATATTACCTTTGTAACCATTTGTACGTGGTGCAAAGG
This sequence comes from Scytonema sp. PCC 10023, assembly GCF_963920835.1. Lineage (NCBI taxonomy): Bacteria > Bacillati > Cyanobacteriota > Cyanophyceae > Nostocales > Scytonemataceae > Scytonema > Scytonema sp. PCC 10023. The sequence goes on along the minus strand of NZ_CAWUDP010000015.1, from coordinate 119,677 downwards.
AGATGTTTTCGTAGATTGACTTCGGAAAAGGGTTTGGTCTTTGGAAAACCATTCCAACTTGACGACGCAACTTTACCGAATTAATCTTGGGATCGTAAATATTTTTATTTCGGTAATGCAGCCTACCCTCAACGTGAGCGCCGGGGATCAAATCATTCATTCGGTTAAAGCAACGCAGCAGGGTACTTTTCCCACATCCTGAAGGTCCAATAAAGGCGACAATTTGTCTTTCAGGGATTTCTATATGGACTTCTTGAAGCGCCATAAATCCGCTGTAGAAAACCTTCACACCCTCAGCATGAAAAACTGCATCATCTCCTCTGCTTTGGGTGGCGCTACTTTGTTTGCTTCTGGCGTTGTTGTAGGTCATATTTTGTGTTTCCTAATGTGTGTTAAGCAAGTTTGCAAGAAGTCCCTCGTCCTTTATCATTTTTCATTTGTATTTACAAATGAAAAAGGACAATTGACAAAATATAGGCAAAGTTCATCGATCTATTGAGAAACGTTGCCGGATATAAATAGCTGCTCCATTTAGCACCAAAATGACAAGCATCAACACAATAATTGTCGCTGCTGCTGCGTTGGAAAAGCCTGGTTCAGGACGACTGATGTAGGAATAAATTTGGATCGGCAATGCCATAAATCGTTGGAACAAACCAGGGTTAAATGTCAGGAAACTGACAGCACCCACGACAATCAAAGATGCGGCATCACCAATTGCACGAGAGACTGAAATAATCACTCCAGTTAGGATACCTGGAACAGCATAAGGTAAGACATGATTGCTAATAGTTTGCCATTTAGTTATACCTAACCCGTAGGAAGCATTTCTTAGAGAATCTGGAACGGCTCGAATTGCTTCTCTGGATGTGACAATAATGACTGGTAAAGACAGCAAGGACAAAGTGAGCGCCCCAGAAATCAAAGCCGGACCAAAGCCCAAAAGATAATTGAAAACGCCTAAACCTAGCAATCCATAAACAATTGAAGGGACTCCAGCCAAATTGCTAATGTTAATCTCGATAATACTATTCCACCAGGTTTGCGGTGCGTATTCTTCGAGATATAAAGCTGCTCCTACGCCAATTGGGACTGAAACCAAAATGACTACGACTCCCAAAAGAACGCTGCTGACAAGAGCAGGAAGAATACCGCCTCTATCGGCGAAACGGGAAGGATTTTCAGTCAAAAAACCAGGACTCAAAAATCTAGCTAATCCATCTCTGCAAATATCAAAAATGAGGAGAGCAAGAACGAATAAACCAATGAGCAAACCAAGCAAAAATAAATATTCAAAGATTTTGCCGATGGTTTCTCTTCGTTCTATATTCTGAGTAAAATCTTCTGATTCTTGATTAAAATCATTCGGAGAAATCGAAGTTGCCATGCCTATTACTCGTACTTTTCCTTATAACGTTTAGCAATCCAATTACTGAAAATGTTTAAAGCCAAAGTAATCAAAAACAGAACAGCTCCTACAGCATATAAAGTCTTGTAGTTAAGACTGCCACGAGGACTATCTCCGCCTGAAATCTGAGCCATGTAAGCTGTCATTGTTTCTACTGACTCCAGAAAATTCAGAGTCATTTTGGGCTGCTGTCCTGCGGCGATAACAACAGTCATTGTTTCACCCACAGCTCGAGAAACTCCCAAAATAATTGAGGCAATAATTCCAGAAAGAGCCGCAGGAAGGACAATTCTGAATATAGATTCGAGTTTAGTGATTCCCAACGAGTAAGCTCCTTCCCGCAAAGAGCGAGGAACAGCTCTTATCGCATCTAAGCTGATAGAACCAACAGTGGGCATAATCATAACTCCCATCATCAACCCAGCACTCAAAGCGTTGAAGAGTTCCAATGGGACAAAACTCCGCAGAAAAGGTGTTACAAACAACAGAGCGAAGTAACCGTAAACAACCGTAGGTACCCCCGCCAGCAGTTCCACGGCTGGGCGTAAAATCGCTGCTACCTTGGGTTGGGCGTACTCACTTAAATAGATAGCTGAGGATAAACCTAGAGGAATGGCAACAGCCATGGCAATAACTGTAGTCAGTAAAGTGCCATTAATCAAGGGCCAAATTCCAAAATGTCGCTCTGCAAACAGAGGTGTCCATTCGGTATCCAGAAAGAACTTCGCAAACGAAACCTCTTGGAAAAACTCAAACGCTACCTGAAAGATAATTGCAACAATCCCAAAGGTTGTAAGGACGGAAACCAAAGCGCAACAAAATAAAATCGCTGCGACAATTTTTTCCTGAATATCTTCAGATGCGTTCTTTTCCAGTGAACGTTCGTAACCTTGATGAGACTCGTCTCGATAATTTGCGCCCTGCATAATCAGTCATCAATAAATAGTGAACAGTCATGAGTAAACAGTGAACAGCCATCAGGAATAAAGAGTAGAAAAATGATAACTGATAGCTGATTACTGTTAAAGATATTTTGTAATTGCCTGACCAGGTTTTGCATCTTTGAACTTGTCACCCGAATTCTTACGAAGCAATGTTTTGTCTTGACATAACCCTTATCTGTTAGTTCAACATAACCAGTACCCCTGACACACCTTTTAGAATTGGCTAAAGAATTGGCTAAGTACAAACCAACAAATTCTCTCACTGCTAGCTTGTTATCTAAAGTAGACTTGCTGACATACTTGCTGACATAGATAAGTAGAAAAGACGAGACAAAGCAGTTTAAAACTTTTGAGTTACTTTTGACGGTGGTGTTTCAGAATTTCCTTTTATATTTTGTATGGCAAATCAGCGCAGCTTATTTTTATTCGCTATGTAGTCACAAATTCCAACATAACGAAGTGCAGTTTCATCATTGCCTGCAAAAAAATATACTACATTTCTATAGATATACCGTATTTAAGTAGTTATAATAGTATCATATGGTAAGTAGTGAAAAATCTAACTTTTGTAATGTTTTGGTAACATTAAGTTAGACTAAATAAAATTGACTCCTCTACCCTTTTGGATATAGTTACAAATCCATAGCTATTTCTCTCTTAAGATTTCTTGCAAGAGCAAGGGAGTGACCGAAAAAGAAAAGGATACAAGCCCCGAAATTTATTTCTGGAGAATAAAAAATGCGGAGCAACTTTATTCAAGCCCCTGGATTCATCCGTGGGGTCTTCACTTTTGACTTTTGACTTTTGACTTTTGACTTCCCCGAAGGGGTGACTGGTGGTTTCAAATATTAAGTCATTTAATTTACTAAAATTTTTAATCATAAATAGATACATATAATTTCTTGAATTACATCTGTATTTATCTATGATGAGAAATATTTAGAAAAGCAGATTTTTGCCTCGAAAATACATATTAACGCTTTGATGTCAAGCTTTTGTTGAAATTTAGAGCAACACAAGACTACCCGACTACTAACTGGGGCTAGCAGCGCTATTTAGGTGTCAATTAGGACTGTTGAGTTCAATCTGAGTGATCTATACGCTACTGTATTCTGAACTATTGACTGAAGCTAAATGACAATTTAACTTAACTTCATCTTAATCTTACAGAAGATAGAAGGGATTACCGTAGTTATTTAAAGAACTTTACATTTAAATTGCGGTGTCAATGACAACTCATACCAAGCGTGGGTATGAGCTAGCTCTAGGCAATTTTGGTTTAGGACATTGTAGCCCAATACAACTCTAACTTAATACAGCCTAAAGCAAGTTGATGGCGCTTGTGCAAAGAGCGGTACAGTTATTGCATCGTCGCTCGTCTCATCTTGACTTCCCAATCTCAGACTGAAGAAGGTTGTGTAAAGAGCTGTTTAATTAGAGGTTAATAAGAAGTTAAGACAAACATCTCAGATTGTAGCTAGGGAAGAATGACAGACAAGGATGAATTTCTCTATCCTCGTAGCCGTTATTACGGTCACAATAAGCCGGAAAACCTGATCTTTAACGCAAATTTACAGAAATTTGCCCAACAAATTGGTTACATCGTTAGCCTTCACACCGGTGGGAAACTCTCTTCAGAAGAAGCGTATCAACAAATTGAAGCACTTTGGCAACAGCTAGAACTTTTAAACAAGCAGCTCAGAATTGGCGAAAATCCTTTGCCGACGGATGAAGGACAAAAAGACGACTAAATTTAATCAAGTCTCGACGTTGAGCCTAGAATCTCTTGGCTTTTTGTCCACATGAGCGATCGCCCAGCCTGTACCTTTGGCACTCACCGTAAAATTTGAACGAGCCTTGCGAGTGTTAACTCACAACAAATCTTCCTGACGACTCTGAGTTTTTACCCAAGGAATATTCTGCAAAAATTTGAAATTTTGTATTCTAAACCAACGTTTAGAAGGTTGTTTTTCACTACTGCTGTTGAGTTCCCAGCAGTCGCGCCTTTCGCCGCCCCACTGCATCCGGTTCATTGAATATTCTGCCCAAGGTTCACCATCTGAGATTTCTCGTTCTATGGGCTCAAACCACATTTCATTCTCCTATTCAGAAAATTGAGCGCCCGAAAGCGCTACACAACCTAAGAGCCTCACTCTCGCAACCCAAGTACTTTGTGAGGATTATTTTTCCGCAAACGAATGCAAATATTAAAGCCTGACAAAATCACCAAAAGCAAAGCTGTAACTCTCTGCAAATCAGGATTCTTAGTAGATGTACTTCTTATATCCTCTTTGCGTTCTTCACGTCTATATTGTTCATAAAAATTTTAAGAAAAAAAGTTAAGGAAAAAAGTAGCAGATGAACTTTCACCTGCTACAAGCAAGTGGTTGGAGAACAGCTATGGATTAATTTGTGTGAGCCAATTCTTTGACACCAGGTTGCACATTCTTCACAGATTGTGCAAACTCTTTGAGAGCTTCTGTCAATCTTTGGTCAATTTCTTGATCAAGTTGCAGAGTGCCATCTTGTATTTGCAGTTGTTTGTCTACTGCATAAACACCGCCCAAGATGTACCGTGCTTTTAACTCAGACAACACGGGTTTAAGGGCATATTCAATTGCCAACAAATGAGCGAGTGTTCCACCGGTAGCAATGGGTAGCACAACTTTTCCTGACAAAGCCCTTTGAGGTAGCAAGTCTAAAAACGCTTTGAGAACTCCCGTATACGCTGCTTTGTAAACTGGAGTGGCAATGATAATACCATCTGCTCTTTCTATAAGTCCTTTCGGTTGTTCTAGGGCTGGGCTATCGTACTGTCCATACGCCAAAACTTCAGGCGGTACATCCCGAACAGAGATAATATCTGTTTGGAAACCTTCTTGCTGCAAAATTTTGGTGGAGTGTTCCAGAATACCGTAGGTTCTGGAAGGATGGGATGGACTACCGGCAATTGCTAAGATATTAGCCATATTTTTTTCAGCCTTTTTGCGTTCAAAAGTTCTGAGTCTGAGTATATGCTACGAAGAAAATTCCAGGAATTGAGCAACTTTTTTTTCTTTGAGTACTAAGTAATTTTTTCCTACTTTCTACAATTCGACTCAGCACTGTTTTCTAATCCACATTTCTAATCCACAGTGGTAGCTGTCTTTTGTTTGTGCTGCTGTGTGGGAAAATCCTGATTGGCAACAATCTCTCCGAAAGGACTCAAAACCTGCTGCTGTTCAACAACTGGCAGATTCTCTAACGGTAAACGTGGGAAAAGCAGTTCCGCGACTCGATAAGCTTCTTCTAAATGGGGATAACCAGAGAGGATGAAGGTATCGATACCTATCTCGCTATACTCCAACATTCTTGCAGCAACGGTATCGCGATCGCCTACTAGGGCAGTTCCCGCGCCACCTCGCACTAAACCAATCCCCGCCCAGAGGTTGGGGCTAATTTCTAAGGCTTCTCGGCTACCGTTGTGCAATTCTCCCATGCGTCGTTGCCCTTCGGAGTCCATACGAGCATAGGCGTTTTGTGCTCTGGCGATCGCCTCCTCGTCCACATACCGTATGAGTCGATTGGCTGCTTCCCAAGCTTCGCTCTCAGTTTCGCGCACAATCACGTGTAGGCGAATACCAAACCGCAATTTCCTTCCCTCTTCTTCTGCCAGTCTGCGAACAGAGGCAATCTTCTGGGCAACTTGAGCTGGTGGTTCACCCCAAGTCAGGTACACATCGACGTGTTTGGCTGCAATGCGCTGGGCTATGGCAGAGGAACCGCCAAACCACAATGGTGGATAAGGCTTCTGGACAGGCTGAAAGAGTATTTTGCCTTCTTGGATGTCGAGATAGTCACCCTTGAAGTTAGCGACTTCACCAGCCGCTATCTGCCGCCAGACTGTCAAAAACTCATCCGTCAATTTGTAGCGGTCATCATGACTCAAGTGCAAGCCATCTCCCGCTAATTCCACCGGATCGCCACCAGTGACTACATTAATCAACAAACGTCCATTGGACATGCGGTCAAACGTTGCTGCCATTCTTGCTGCCACCCCTGGTGACATCAACCCCGGACGGATCGCCACCAGAAACCGCATCTGACTGGTATGAGTGACCAAAGTTGACGCCAAAACCCAAGCATCTTCACAAGAACGACCCGTAGGCAGCAATGCCCCCGTGAAGCCCAAGTGATCTACTGCTTGTGCAATTTGGCGCAGGTAAGAAAAGCTAACTGACCGTCCGCCTACGGAAGTGCCCAGATAGCGCCCATCACCGTGAGTTGGGATAAACCAAAGAAGATGCATGATCCCTATTTAAAGTAGCTGCAAAATGCTGATTCTATACTACAGTAAATTGACCCATTTACCGTAATTAATTGGAGTATTAACATAAAACTATTGCACAGCTTTTCAAGTCAGGCAAGACTTTTTGAAAAAAATTACGGTTAATATATCTGTTTAAAGTAGTTTGTTTCAATGGTTATCTAATATGATGTCCGCTCAATGACCCACAAATCTTGGAAAACCCCACCCGAATGAAGAATGTTCGCTTCGCGATGCTCCCGTTCGGCGCAGCCGTGCTATAGGCATAGGGAGCCGCGCCTTGCGCTTCGGGCGCAGAGCGCAGCCCCGAAGGGGCATCGCATGATTGCGCTACGATGCAATCGTGCAAAGTACCACTAATTCAGTATAATTACCGTATTTTTGTTAACCAATGTAGTATTTTGAAGTTGTCAATGGGAATGTAACCAGGAAAAATATGCGAGTAGGCTGTAGGCTGTAGGGCAAATTCCATTGCAGTCCTTCGCTCAAAGACAAGCAAAGATATTTCATTTCATGAAATGTGTTTTAGGAAAATATGAAGAACAACCAACTTGGAGAAAGCGACCTCAAGGTTTCGGAAATTTGTCTGGGTACCATGACTTTTGGGCAGCAAAATACTATTGAAGATGCCCATCAGCAGCTAGATTATGCTGTCGCCCAAGGAATAAACTTTATCGATACAGCAGAAATGTATCCGGTACCACCCCGTGGCGAAACTCAAGGGAGAACTGAAGCTTATATTGGGGAATGGCTGAAGAAGCAGCAGCGAGATCAATTAATTATCGCTACTAAAATTGCAGGACCTGGTCGTGCTATTAAATGGGTGAGAAGAGGAGCCACAAATATTCAACGCGATAATATTAAGCAAGCAGTAGATGATAGCCTCAAGCGTTTACAAACGGACTACATCGACCTCTACCAAATCCATTGGCCCGACCGTTTTGTTCCCCTCTTTGGACAGACAGAATACAATCCAAAATTTGAGCGTGAAACTGTTCCCATCGCTGAACAGCTAACAGTTTTTGGTGATTTAATTAAGGCAGGAAAAATTCGCTATTTGGGTTTGAGTAATGAAACTCCTTGGGGAGTGTCTGAGTTTAGTCACGCGGCTAAACAGCTAGGATTACCTAAAGTTGTTTCCATTCAAAATGCTTACAATCTGCTCAACCGTGAATTTGATAGACATTTAGCAGAAGCTTGCTATCGTGAAAATATTGGTTTGCTAGCTTATAGTCCTTTGGGGTTTGGTTTGTTATCAGGCAAGTATATTGATGGTAAAAAACCAGAGAATACACGACTCACACTGTTTCAGAACTTTGGACAGCGATATTTCAAGCCAAATGTGAATGAAGCAGTAGCAGCTTATGCAGAAATTGCCCGTAAACATAACATCAAACTGGCACAACTAGCGATCGCATTTGTTCGGAGTCGTTGGTTCGTCACGAGTACAATTGTCGGTGCTTCAACAATCGAACAACTTAAAGAAAATATCGAGAGTGTGAATGTCGTTCTTGACAAAGATATTCTGGTAGAGTTGGATGCTGTTCATACTCGTTATCCCAACCCAGCACCGTAAACAATTCATAAGGTACGGCATTCAAAATTCAAGCATATAAGTAGACAGTAGAGTCGGGTGTATTAGAGGTGATTTCTCCGTCCTAAATTCGAGACTGGCTGCTAACTAAAGGATGAACGATGAAATATAAAGGCTAAATACTTTATACTTTATAGTTCTTCTACCAACTTTCGATGTACCTAGGCAAAACCATGCCAACTAACCTGATCATTTTCATTGCTGCACTCATTGTCGCCTGGTTAGTCTTCCGAGCTTTGCTGAGTCTGCTGCAAACAGCCATTAGTACGGCGATCGCCATTTTTGTTATTGTCGTTATCTTAATGGCTTTTGGTTTCAGTCCCCAAGATCTGATGCGAGAAATCGCCAACCTACCTCAAATTCTTAGGCAATTTGTCACGGAGGTGAGGAAAATACTAGGGTTATGAAAAGGAGTCAGAATTCAGAATTCAGAATACCCCACGGATGAATCCGGGGGTTACAGAATTTCTCAAAAATCCCCCAGAACCAGCAGGGGGAGAGGAGCAGCCTAACACCTGACAACAGCCGAACCACCAAACACAACCGGGAACGAGCTCAAACGACAGCTATCAACTTTTTACTTTGATTGCGCAATTGAGAACAAGAACGATGTAATCATAAATAAAATACCGCGCTTACGAGGTAGCACATGGAGCCACTGACTGCTGGTGCGATCGCCACTCTTGCTTTCAAAACAGCTTTTGGAGAGACGATTAAGAATCTGACGCAAGCAACCCTTGCTAAGATAAACGAGCTACGGAAGAAGATTTGGGATAAATTTCGGGGAAATCTTCAGGCAGAAACAGCACTGGTAGAAGCAGAGAAAGGTTCTGAGGCTTCTTTAGGGACGGTGACTGAGTACTTGCAAGCGGTGATGGCTAAACAACCAGAGTTTGCTGCTGATATAGAAAAATTAGCTCATGAAATTCAGCAAGAGATAAATATTGGGAAAATTCAAGGGCAGAATGTTCAGAATGTGTATGGTGGAGAAGCACAACAGAACAATGCTAACAACACCAATGCCCCAGTGATTCAAGGTGGCAGTGGTCATAATATCACATTCAACTGACTGCAGTCGTCCGAAGGGGAACGGGCAAAGTCAAATCCCCCAAATAATATTCTGTTTCAACGCTCCGCCAACTTTGTTGGCAGACAGCATGAACTTTCCCTACTGCGAGAAAAGTTGCAGCAACCAGGTGCAGTCGCAATTTCTGCAGTTTCCGGTATGGGTGGTGTTGGCAAAACCGAACTCGCAATGCAATATGCACGAATACATGAAGATGATTACCCTGGTGGTATTTGCTGGTTAAATGCCAGAAAATCAGATTTAGCAGCAGAAATAGTGCAGTTTGCCCAGTTGTACATGAAACTGGAAGTACCGCAGCAGGATTTCCGAGGAAGACAGCTAAGTCTCACCGAACAGGTACACTGGTGCTGGCAGCACTGGCAACCAGCAGAAGGACTAGCGTTGGTGGTCTTGGATTATATCACAGATTTAGGGAATTGTCAAAAATTCATACCAACGGCTCATCGCTTCCGTGTGTTAATGACAACACGGTTGCGAAATCTAGATTCTAATATTCAGGAGATATCCTTGGATGTGCTGTCACCAGAAGAAGCTTTGGAATTGTTGACAAAGCTAGTGGGTGAAAGACGGGTGCAAAAGGAAGAGGAAACAGCGAAACAGTTGTGTGAATGGCTGGGATATCTACCTTTGGGTTTGGAATTGGTGGGGCGGTATTTGGCTAAAAAACCTCCCCATTGGAGTTTAGCTAAGATGCTGGAGCGACTGAAACAGCAGCGACTCCAAGATGAAGCCATAAACCAGCAATTGCAACAAACCCTGAGTACAGCACAGCTTGGGGTTCTGGCTGCATTTGAATTAAGTTGGCTGGAACTCCATCCTACGACACAGCGTGTCGGTGAGTTATTAAGCTTATTTGCACCGGATATTTTTGCTTGGGAATGGGTAGAGTCTGCAACACAGATGCTCAATTGGGCTTCAACTGAAGTTGAAACAGCGCTTGATCAACTTTACGAACGCCATTTGATTCAATCGGTGGAAGATAAAACTGGATATAGAGATGATTCCTACAAAATTCATCCCTTAATTCGGGAGTTTTTGAAAGTCAAGCAAGCAGCATCAGAACAAGCCGATGAGTTGAAAGGTGCTTTTGCAGAAACTTTTATCGCAATTGCTAAAACAATTCCCGACTCGCCAACCCGTCGTGATATTGAATCAGTCAAAGATGCTATTCCACATTTAGCAGAGGTGGCACAAAATCTGACTGATGCAGTCAGTGATGAAAATTTACCTTGGGCTTTTGTTGGCTTAAGTAGATTTTATTCTGGACAGGGTTTGTATGCGCTGGCTCAACCGTGGTTAGAGCAATGTGTATCAGTGGTACAATCCCGTTTGGGAGAAGAGCATCCGGATGTCGCCTTAAGTTTCAACAACTTGGCTGAACTCTACTATTCCCAAGGACGGTACACTGATGCAGAACCACTTTTAATCAAAGCTTTGGAACTAAGGCAACGCCTGCTCTTAGAAGAGCACCCTGATGTCGCCACCAGTTACAACGACTTGGCATTGCTCTACTCTTCCCAAGGACGCTACACTGAAGCAGAACCACTCCACATCAAAGCATTGGAACTAAGGCAACGCCTGCTCTTAGATGAGCATCCGGATGTCGCCTCCAGTTACGGCAGCTTGGCTCTTCTCTACCGTTCCCAAGGACGGTACACTGATGCAGAACCACTCTACATCAAAGCTTTGGAACTATACCAACGCCTGCTAGGAGAAGAGCATCCGGATGTCGCCAGCAGTTTCAACAACTTGGCATTACTCTACTCTGACCAAGGACGGTACACTGAAGCAGAACCACTTTTAATCAAAGCTTTGGAACTAAGGCAACGCCTGCTCTTAGATGAGCATCCCTCTGTCGCCACCAGTTACAACAACTTGGCTGCACTCTACCGTTCCCAAGGACGGTACACTGATGCAGAACCACTCCTCATCAAAGCTTTGGAACTAAGGCAACGCCTGCTCTTAGATGAGCATCCCTCTGTCGCCTCCAGTTACAACAATTTGGCTGCACTCTACTCTGACCAAGGACGGTACGCTGAAGCAGAACCACTCTACATCAAAGCATTGGAACTATACCAACGCCTGCTAGGAGAAGAGCATCCGGATGTCGCCTCCAGTTACAACAACTTGGCTGAACTCTACCGTTCCCAAGGACGGTACACTGATGCTGAACCACTCTACATCAAAGCTTTGGAACTAAGGCAACGCCTGCTCTTAGATGAGCATCCCTCTGTCGCCACCAGTTACAACAACTTGGCTGCACTCTACTATTCCCTTGGACGGTACACTGATGCTGAACCACTCCTCATCAAAGCTTTGGAACTATACCAACGCCTGCTAGGAGAAGAGCATCCGGATGTCGCCAGCAGTTTCAACAACTTGGCATTACTCTACTCTGACCAAGGACGGTACACTGATGCAGAACCACTCTACATCAAAGCTTTGGAAATTGCTGAACGCAGCTTAGGAGTCAATCATCCCAACACAATCACTATCCGTGAAAATTTGCAATTCTTACGTGATAATCGCCAGTCTTATAACAGTGAACAGTGAACAGTAAACAGTGAACAAAAAACTGATAACTGATAACTGATAACTGATAACTGTTAATTAGGCTCAAAGTGCAATACCATAATCTGATTTGGACGCAAACCAATTGATTCATAGGTGCGTCCGTTGCGATGCTCCTTCATGAGCCGCCCCAAGGGGGCGATCGCTAAACTCAACCTCACTCATCTGTACCACCCGCCAACATCTCAACCACTGTACCAACTTGTCCACGCCACAAATTGTATTCGGGAAGGTCTACCGTCAAGGCTACCACATCAAGCAATTTGATTGAATTGGTTGTCATCTCATCTCACCTCCAGGTATTACAGAGGATAGCAGGTTGTTAATCTCGGAATATCAGAATCATGTTCGATTGGCTTTGCCACTGCCCCGAATCGCGATTGGCTTTGCCACTGCCCCTTGGGCAATCGCGCCGGGCGCGGGCACTCCGTGCCATCGCACAGATGGCGAGTCATTTGAACCGGAGCAACGCTTACGCTCACAGCATTTGAGTTATTTTTTAAATAAATATTAGTTGGCATTTTGGCAACTGCGCCAATTTTATGAGCAGTATCGTAGGTGTTAATACGTTCTTGCACAAAAAATCACACGGCACAAGGCTAAAACCTCCTCTTACCGGTGAGCTACCGGGTCTTGTAATGCACGACTCAATATGAGTGCCAGCCCTATGCAGTCGTGGTTTTATACCCCCTAAGTGATAGCTTAGGGGTTTTTCTTTTTAAAATTTTTACTTAGTTATATTACTTATATTTATTGTTATATTTAACACTAAACTAAGAAAGATTAATGATCATAAGTGGATCAAGAATTTCGTGAAGTACCCTAAGTTCCGCTACGCTTCACTTATGACATGGAAAATAACCCAGCGATGCTGAGTTAAAGATAGTAAAGAAGGAATCAATGTTATGGCACACTTATTTGAACCGCTTCTAAAAATCTACGCATATCTGGGTAATGATACTCAAATCTATGTAGAGGGAACTAGGCGGTGTATGTTCCAAGAAATCATCTTTAATGCCGAGGCTTGCTTTGAACAGATTGCTCTGTCCATCGCTTGGTCAAAGACTCCCAGTTAGAGATAGCATAGAAGTTGTGACGCTTAATGCTAGATTTCTTAATCAGATTATTCAATTGGTTCCACAGCGACCATACGTGCTTTCCATCCTTCACGGAGAGATAGGCGGTTATGGTCGCTGGTATATTTTCTGTTAATCTCATGCCACGTCGGGCTATAGCCATCGCAGCAGCTTCATCACTGGCTAGTCCATACTGACGTGCATACTTTACCAGTCCAATAACGCTGGTATACGCTGGATTCACCTTCATAAGATAAATCCCTCGGTTACTCAAAATACTTTCTAATAACTCATAAAAACGGCTGTATGCCCAACCAGAAAGCATCCGAGCATATTTTTTACCACATTCAGATAACTGTTCTTTCTTAGTAGAAAAGTCTAATTCTTCACAAACAACAGGACAAGCAAACGTGTCTGCCAACGTTGCTAGTTGCAAGCAAGCATCGACTATCTGAGCATCCTGCTTACCACACGGCAATCCCATTTGTAGCGGGATCTTACCTCGGTGTTTCAAGTTTCCATTGCAGTCAACATATGCCCAGCCGATTGAGCCAGGATTCATGTCAATCCCAATGCAGCCATAAGCAGAATGCCTAGAGATGCACTTTACTGGCGCTGGAGTGAATTGTACGGCAGCGTTCCACTTACCATCTTTACGATAAAAATGCCAGGTCTTAGAGCCGTCTTTGGGTAATCTATTAATTCTGCGGTCAAAGTTACCTAACTTAGTTTGTACGTATTTGCCAAATTTTGATTCCAGGCAGGCTGGAACACGAAACTTGAGGATATTTCCATCCCACTGAGAAACTTGATTACCAAAAGATTCATCCTTGGAACCTACTACAAATACTTGGTCTTTAGGGATAACTGCCTGAATTAGAGCAGTTTTTAAATGCTCAATTTGTTTAGTTAATTGGTAAGCACGACGCTTCTTGTTGTGAATTTGGAAGCGAAGGTTTTTCCAATTCGTATCACCAAATTGAAGAGAGCAGGACAGAGTAAACCTGCAACCTGTCTTAGACTTCTGCCAATTCTTCTTGCTGTAGAACTTTTGGGAATCGGCTAATCTCTTTTCTGATTTACTAATCCATGAATTAATAGACTTTAGCTTACCTTCTAATGTCTTAATGTGGCGTTTTCTATGTTCTTTAGATGCGTCTACCGCTCCTTGAGCATAGCTAATTACACCGTTAGCGTGTCGTTTAGAGATACCGTAAGTCGTTTGTAAGTAAGTATTCCAGCTAGACTTATTGAAGTTGTTTCCAGCTAGAAGATAGTTGGCTGTTTCACACGCTGCTTTGTGGAATACCGGACTCAGGGCAGCCAGAAACATCTCAAACTCTGTGAAACCTAAACTATTCAATTCTTCTGCTGGAGTCGGTAAACCTTTAACATACGTGAGAGTTGCCATTTATTTCACCGAGTCAATCACATTCGATATACCATCAATTAGTTTCTTGTTCTTACGGCTTCTTGCACCATAAAGACGCGCTGAGAATACTGTCACAAGCTCAATCATATCTTGAACTAATTCTTGCTCAAAACTCAATTCCTCAGTAGATTTATTAATGATTACTACTTCAGTCTCCATCTCTTCACACATAGCAAATACTAATTCAGCACCGAATCGTAGTAATCTATCTTTATGAGTTAATACGAGTCTGCCTACATCACCTTTGAGTATTCGAGTCAAAAGCTTTCGGAGTCCTTTTTTGTTATAGTTCAAGCCACTTCCTAAGTCTTGGATGGTCTCAAACTGCCAACCATTTGAGCCACTGAAAGCTTCTAAAACTTGGATTTGTCTAGTTAAATCATTCTTTTGGTCGTGGCTTGAAACTCTCGCATAATTAATCGTTATGCGGTCATCTAACTGCTTCAAGTCACGAGGCGTAATTCGTTTGATATCTGCTAAATAGAAGCGTCTATGTCCACTTGGAGCGCGTTCATATCTAATCTTTCCTGCGTCAGCCCACCTCCTAATTGTGTCTACTGAAACTCCTAATTCTTTAGCAGCATCACCGATGCTGATAGTCACAGATTGAATGTCCTCCATATCGTTGTCTCTGATCTAGAACACATTCAATTATATTGGCATTACGGAAGACTTGCCAAGATATGCCTAGATATTTTTATTCAGCTACCAGCCCCTTACAATTCGCGCAGTCACTTTTCGCAACCGGATTGCCGTTGCACCAATGTGTCAATATTCCAGTACTGATGGGTATGCCAATGATTGGCATTTAGTTCATTTGGCAAGCCGTGCGGTTGGCGGTGCGGGTTTAGTGATCACAGAAGCGGCTGCGGTGGAACCGCGAGGACGTATCAGTCCTCAAGATTTGGGGATTTGGTCAGATGCACATATTGAGCCACTTGCAAAAATTGTAGAACTTATTCACAATTTGGGTTCTATTGCAGGGATTCAACTTGCTCATGCAGGAAGAAAAGCCAGTACAGCACCACCTTGGGAAGGCGGAAAAGTCGTGGATGAATCTGCTGGCGGTTGGCGTCCTGTGGTTTCTAGCAGTGCGATCGCTTTTACTGAAAATCACCCTGTTCCAGAAGCATTAAATAGCGAAGGAATTGCACAAATTATTCATGCTTTTGTGCAAGCTGCAAAACGCTCTGTGGAAGCTGGATTTAAAGTGATTGAAATTCACGCGGCTCATGGCTATTTATTGCATCAATTTCTCTCGCCTTTGAGCAATCATCGAGAGGATGAATATGGAGGGAGTTTTGAAAATCGTACTCGTTTCTTAAGAGAAGTTGTCAGCGGGGTACGAGAAGTTTTGCCCGAAGGTTATCCATTATGGGTGCGAATTTCAGCAACAGATTGGGCAGAAAATGGCTGGGACATAGAGCAAAGTATAGCGCTTGCAGATAAACTCAAAAATCTGGGTGTCGATTTAATTGACACCTCAAGTGGTGGTACTTTACCAAAGGTTAATATTCCTTATGGTCCTGGTTATCAGACTCAGTTTGCTTCCAGAATTCGTAATGAGGCAAATATTTTGACTGGGGCTGTAGGTTTGATTACATCACCAGAACAAGCTGACCATATTATTCGCACTGGTCAAGCAGATGTTGTATTACTTGCGCGAGAATTGCTACGCAATCCTTACTGGCCATCATATGCCGCGAAAACGTTAGGAAAAGATCAAGTTTCGCCCGTTCAGTATGAGCGAGCATGGCTTTGAATTTCCAAAACTCTTTTCAACAACAAATTCTACTTTTCCAGAGTACCATCTGACAGGCTTTGAGATATTCTGCGGCATAGCCCTACCTACTATTTGTGGTTTAATCATTTGAAAAGGGCTGTAAGGTAAAGATGATGACAGAAATAACGCGCCGCAAATTTATCGCAACTGCTACCTTGGCAACGGGTTTTGCCCTCGCAGTGCAACCGATTTATGCCCAAGTCATCACCACCGATGCCAAGGGGTTGGTAGCTGGTGCGGTGAAAATTCCCGTCAAAGATGGGGAAATTCCTGCCTACAGAGCAATGCCTGCTACTGGTAAAAATTTCCCGATAGTCCTGGTGATTCAGGAAATCTTTGGTGTACATGAGCACATTCAGGATGTCTGCCGTCGTTTTGCTAAGTTGGGGTACGTGGCGATCGCTCCGGAATTGTTCGTCCGTCAGGGCGATGTCTCGAAGTTAAGCAGCGTAGACGAAATTCGCCAGGTGGTCGCTAAAGTGCCAGATGCCCAGGTGTTGTCGGATCTTGATGCCACGACGGAGTGGGCTGTGAAGTCAGCTCAGGGTAATGCCGGTAAGTTGGGGATTACGGGCTTTTGCTGGGGTGGTCGCATTACGTGGTTGTACTCCGCACACAATCCCAAGGTTAAGGCAGGCGTAGCCTGGTACGGGCGACTGGTGGGCGATGCTACCGAACTAACGCCCAAGCATCCCGTCGATATTGCGTCTACGCTGAAAGTCCCCATTCTCGGACTCTACGGCGGCAAAGATACGGGCATTCCCCTGGATACCGTGGAGCAAATGCGATCGCGCCTTGCGTCCAGCAGCAGCAAATCCGAAATCATTGTCTACCCCGATGCACCTCATGCCTTTTTTGCCGATTATCGCCCCTCTTACCGCGAGAAAGAAGCCAAAGATGGGTGGCAACGACTCCAGGCGTGGTTTAAGCGGCATGGCGTCTAAGTCTGCGGATGGGCTGCTTCAGTTGATTTTTCTTTATAGGAAAAGCGCTTCAGCGGAGAAAACGAGCAGCACTAAGCTGACTCACAAAGACAGATTGCTCAGGTTTGGTGCTGAGTTGGTGTTTGCCATGTGTGAAGAGTTTGAAACAGAAGTGGTCATTATTAATAAATCATCGGAGGAAGTCACATTTGAGCAAGAACTGGTGCAGGACATGATTGAACTCATCACAGTGTTTTCAGCGCGTCTTTATGGCTCACGCTCTAAGAAAAACAAGAAATTAATTGACGGTATGACTCAGGTTGTCAAGGAGGTGTCGTAGTGCTGTTAGGTTTCAAGACAGAGTTGAAATTACAGAGCTACAAGCGTACAGCATTAATGAAACATTGTGGTATAGCTCGTCATGCTTGGAATTGGGGACTTAGTTTGACCAAACAAATACTTGACCATAACAAAGCGAATCCAAATGACAAAATCAAATTTCCTACTGCCATTGATCTCCACAAATGGTTGGTAGCAAAGCGTGAAATCTGAAAATGAATGGTATTACGAATGCTCTAAATCCACACCACAGCAAGCTTTAATGGCATTGCGCGAAGCTTGGAAGCGCTGTTTTAACAAGACTGCTGGCGTTCCAAAGTTCAAGAAAAAAGGTAAACGTGACTCTTTCACATTAGAAGGCACTGTCAAAATCTTAGGTAATAACAAGATTCAAGTACCCGTGATTGGTGTTCTCAAAACCTACGAACGACTACCAGAGGTTTTAACTAAATCTTGCACAATATCTCGACAAGCTGATAGGTGGTTTATTAGCTTCCGATTTGACGTAGAACAACAGGAATCAAACAATACAGACGTTGTAGGCGTTGACCTCGGTGTCAAAAATCTGGCTACATTCTCAACAGGTGAAGTCATTTCGGGAGCTAAATCCTACAAAAAATATGAAGCCAAGTTAAGCAGAATGCAGTGGTTGAACCGCAATAAAATTATTGGTTCAAACAACTGGAAAAAAGCGCAGATGGCTGTAGCTCGTCTGCACAGGAAGATAGCCAATATCCGCAAAGACACATTACACAAATTAACCACAATGCTTGCCAAGAACCACGGCACGATTGTGATTGAGAATTTAAATGTGTCAGGCATGATGGCTAATCATAAACTGGCTAAAGCTATTGCTGACATGGGATTTTACGAGTTCCGTAGACAGTTAACCTACAAGTGTGAACTGTATGGCTCCAAGCTGGTTGTAGTTGACCGATGGTTCCCATCCAGCAAGACTTGCTCTAACTGCGGAACCAAAAAAGAAACACTTTCTCTAGATGAGAGAGTGTTTATCTGTGAGCATTGCCGTTTTACGATTGACCGCGACTTGAACGCAGCAATTAATTTGAAGAACGCGGTCAGTTAGATCGTGTGAGCCTGTGGACTGGTTAACGCCGACGTTACCAGAATGAAGCAGGAAGTAACCGAAACCTAAAGTAATCTGATTGGTACAAATTATCTAGCAAGCGAAAAGTCCAGTTATGGGTAGCTTTGGGTAGGTGTTATGTAACGGCTAGCACGGCGATCGCAAGACCGACAATCCAGCGCGTTGCTAAGTTTAGGCGTTGCCCCCAAAGGATAACAACCAGTATCAGCGCAGCGGCGAGAGCAAGCCAGCGGATGATCATGATAGGCAAGAAGATGATGACGGCTTCATTAGCAGTGATTCCAGGGTGTGTAAATGGGGAGAGGGGCACGCATCTGGAATCATGCGAATGTCCTCGTACTCAGTCTGCGTGCCACAACAGAAGCGATCGCCAAAGAGATATTGGATGCCTGGTTTGCCACGCCTTACTCCAACGATGACTGGAACCTCCAGCAAATCGAGCGTATCAGACAGTTAGAGAAAATAGAGAAAAGCACAAGCGAACAAAAAATATCCTAAAATGCTGGCAGCACAGCCCCCTGATACTTTTCGTTAATGAACTGTTTGACTTGTGGGGAAGTCAAAAGCTTTGCCAGTGTTTGAATCCTAGGATCTTTCTCCCGTGTACGCAACACTGGTAAGACATTAGCATAGGGATTGCCTTGAGCCGATCCCAGCGCCAGTGCGTTTTTATTCGGCTTTAAACCAATTTGCACATAGTTACCGTTAATTACCACCAGAGCAACATCATCGAGCGATCGCGGCAATTGTTGAATTGAATGCGTGAATTTTGAATTTTGAATTCCAAGGGCTGTCGGCTCCTACATTCTTAATTGGAACCCTCTAGATGCTAAAACATTCATAAACTAATCATAATTACCTCTGTTTATAGAATGCCGAAAAAAATTTCTCTTGGGTTCCTGCTGCTATTTTTAGGCACCCAGGTAGGTATTACCACCCTAAAACCAGTCCAAGCACAAACACCAACTGTACCAACAGAAACCACCACAAAATCAATTTGTCCCGCCCAACTGGAAACATCTGTAGATGCTGTGATCAATCGTCCTTTATTCACTCGGGCGCGTTGGGGGATTTTAGTACAACCTTTGTCCTCTACCCAAATTCTTTACAGTCGGGATGCGCAAAAATACTTCACCCCAGCTTCCACAACTAAACTGCTGACAACAGCTGCTGCACTACAGCAACTTGGTACAAATTTTCGCATTCGCACCTCTGTGTATCGTGGTGGTGACGGTGTTTTGCGTGTTGTAGGTAGGGGAGATCCGAGTTTGACTGATGCACAATTGGCTGCTTTGGCAAAGCAGTTGAAACAGAGAGGCATTCAGAGAGTAAATCAGTTGATTGCTGATGATACTTATATTAAAGGAGATATTGTTCACCCCTCTTGGCAATGGGAAGATATACAGTCAGACTATGGCGCACCTATCAACAGCCTAATTTTAAATCAAAATGTTTCTACTATAAGACTTCTACCGCAAACTGTAGGACAACCTCTCAAAGTTATCTGGAATGATATCACTGAGGATAGACAGTGGCAAGTTATTAATCAGTCAGTAACAACAGCAGAAAACCAACCAACATTCACTAATGTTACCCGTGATTTGAAAGGACAAACTTTACGAATTCAAGGGCAATTGGCAGTCAATTCTGAACCTGCGTTAGTCAGTTTACCTGTTCTTGCTCCTGCTGAATATTTCTTACGTCGTTTTCGTAGTACTTTGATAGCAGAAAAAATCCCCGTTATACAGACGTTTGTGTCACCTACTAATGGCAAGAATGAAGAAGAATTAGCTAATGTGGAATCTCCGCCACTATCCGAACTTCTCGCACTGACAAACATCAACAGTAATAATCTCTTTGCTGAGTCATTGTTGAGGGCATTAGCTATTAAAAAACCACCCCTTGAAAATCAAACTTCTGCTGATGCAGGTTTGGAAGTGATGAAGGCGACGTTAACCCAGATGGGAGTCGATCCTGTCGGTTACTCTGTGGTAGATGGTTCAGGGTTATCTCGTAAAAACTTAATCAGTCCAGAAGCTTTGGTACAAACTTTGCAAGCAATGGCTAAATCACCAGCAGCGTTGGTGTATCGTGCATCTTTACCTGTAGCAGGTAGAAGCGGAACTCTGAAAAATCGCTTTCAAAACACACCTGCCGAAGGTATTGTACAAGCAAAAACAGGCACCATGAGCGGTGTTGTTTCCTTGGCTGGATATGTGAATGCTCCTAGATATGGTCCAGTCGTTTTTAGTATTATGGTAAATCAAAGCGAACAGCCTGCAAGGGTTGTCCGCCAGGGAATGGATGAAATTGTGGTGTTATTAGCTCAACTGCAAAATTGTTAAATCACTAATGTTAAATCACTAAGGCAAATCGCCAAAGCGAGCCTCGCTAAGCGAGGAGCTTCGCTAACGCGATACTTTTGTAATATATCTTCTAGATTTTGCGATTGCCCAAAGGGCAGTGCGCTCCGCGCAATCGCTGGCGTTCTGCTTCTAATTCTTGTTGTGCTTGTTCAGCACGTTGCTTTTCTTGTTCAGCGCACCAAATCTGCTAATTAGGAAGACATAATTATCGCAGTTTTCAATTGATTGCAATACACCGCGCTTGTAGGGGCACAGCACTGCTGTGCCCCTACTATGTGGTGGATGCTATCTCTTCAATAATTCCTTAAAAGAGTGCAAACTATAATTTAAAACTTTCCCCGTATTAAATAGTTGATATCCAGCAAATAATAAAGCAGAAGATACAAGAATCGCAAAAAGATTAACTGACGCGAAGACATTGCCGGTAAACAGCATGAATGCGATTCCCAGCCCTATCAAAACCCATCCTATATTACGGTTTAAATGCCGTTGGGTTAAGACAATAACCCCTGTAACACATAACAGCACACCAGGAATACGTACAAACAAACCAATGTGAGTATTCGCAGATATTATCACAATCCCTGCAATCATCAGCACTAAACCAACAAGCTTGCTGGGACGATCCACTTGGGGTTGTTTGTTGTTCTCAACAACCTGAGGCTGGACAATCTCAGGCTGCATAATTTTAGCCTGAATGACTGTAGCTGGATGAATCGGTGTGGAATGAGAAGTAGAAACAAAATTTTGTTTATGTTGAAATATAAAAGTTACCTTTTCTTCCTGACCTAGGTCGATTTTATCTCCTATGTTGAGGGGATAGCGCTGTTTTGGTTCTAGCTTGATATTGTTGAGAAAGGTTCCGTTGGCGCTTTCCACATCAATAATATAGTACGTGCTTTCTTCTACCTGAATCTCTGCATGCAGCCGAGAAACAATATCGGCATTTGGCAAAGCTAAAACATTGATGTCCGGGGCGATTTGGTCATTTGGCTTACCGATGCGAATGACAGCGAGATTCGGTGGTAACTCAAAAGAGGTGTTAGTTTGAACATGAAAAAGCTCTAAACTTAGCCCTGTTGTCTGTAATGTGCTGAGGTTTTGCATGGCTTGCTTTTAGGGAGCAATTTTTCAATTTATCTAAATTGTCTTGTCTTGTGGCAAAAATGCTTCAGTGAGCAACCGATTTTTTATTGTCTCAAATTTGACTTTTAAGTTATTGTTTCTAAAATTGTTCCAAACAGAATTTGAGATTCGATAGTTCTGTACTCTTGTCCTCATTACTCTCAATATTAACAAGTTCATAAATATCTACAAAGGAAAGTTGAAAATCTATTGAGGAAAATGGCAACACTGCATCAAAAGATTCATACTCAGTTAGTGTCCAATTTCCTTGTACATTTTTGGTAAATTGCTCTATATAATAAGTATCCTGATCAATGACAATATATTCTTTAAATTCTAGAATTGACCGATAAAAGCGAAATTTCTCTGCTTCTTTATGGTTATGATTTAATTTTGAGGAAACATGAATAATAACTGAGGGATTCATGACTGTGGTAGTATCAGTTCCCTCATAGATTGGTTCTCCCTGAATAACCATCACATCTGGATAAGTGTATAGCTTATATCGCGGTATCCACAAGCGTATATCGTTGATAAAGACTCGATAGTTCTGTCCTCTCAGAGCAAATTTCAAGAAAGCATAAATATTACCTGCAATTTGATTATGATTAGTTGTACTCTCCTTCATTGGCAATATTTCTCCATAGCGATATTCACTTTTGTAGTCACGTTTTTCCGTGTGTGATGGCATCTCATCCTGATTTCAGCGAAAGATCCTGAATTTAGAATACAATCAGTGAGGGCGTATGCCACCAAAACTCATTCGCTAGTCGTACAAAGTTCATTTTGTAAGCGCAAGCGCACACTACGTGTTGGCGCAGCCTGTCCTTTTGGACTTACGCGTAGCGTGTCCTCCGGACATATTCTGACTCGTGAGTTCCTAGCTGCGGAGTACTTTCTTGGTCACTTAAGCTATACTGCCACGCTTTCTGGCTTCCTTGTAAGAAGTTCCTACATTTTTGATGCCAGCTTTAATCATTTGTCGTTCAAGGAGGGCAAAGAACCGCGCCTTATCCCCACCACGTACAACCGCTTGATTGTGCGCTTCGGCGATCGCCACTGGATAGCCATATCCTTTCTGCACTTGTCCTAGCATGAGTCCCAGTGCAGAGTCTAACATAGCTGTGTTCTCCACTACCCATGATGGTACTTCTATCCGGGCGATTTCGGTTCCCACATGCACGTAACAAAAGTAAATTTGTTGGTCTTCGTACAGTTCAAGAATGCGAACGTTACTACGCCATAAGCAACCACGTTGTCCTGGTTTGAGTTGGGTGGACAAAAGAGTTGTATCTCGTAACGGTTCAAAAACCTTGCAAGGGACTTTTTCTAGTTGATTCGGGCAAAAGCTGGCACAATCTGGTACTGTGTGGGGACAAGCTAAAAGACGCAAAAAGTTCATCCCTTCAACGTTACGCGAAGCACTCACATAGCCCATCAAAGGAATTTGAGCTTCCCGCAACTTCTGCCAAGCTTCTAGGATAGGCGGTAAAATGTGAGCGCGTGCATCTAAGGGTAATTGCTCTAAAAACCAGTAAATTAAAGAACCATCTACCATTGCTAGCGTAGGAACTTCTTTTGTCTCCTTGTCTTCTTGTCCTTCTTGTCCCTCTTGTCCCTCTTTTACGCCACAAGCCAATTCTGCTAGCACAGTTGCTTCGCTGACTGTACGGCGGAAACTCATCCATTCTTCGGTACGAATACCCCACTGACGAGAAAGATATAAATCTTCTGGGCGATAAAATATCTCTGGCAAACTATCTAGAAGCGGGTAACGGTTTTGTCCGTAGTGTAAGACAACTCTACCCATGTTGAGAAGATAGCAGTAAGCAATTTCATGGTGACTGGGGGATATTTGGGAACCATCGGTAGCAATGACGGTATGAATTTTCGGGGGAACTGGGATCTCAATGCAGGTGTTGAGTGGTTCTATGGGGGTTGCATTGGCAAACAAGATGCGATCGCGCCATTTTTCCTGTCGCTGTACTAACTCTTCCTGACACTCTAAAGCGTTTTGAAAATGTTTTTGAGCCAATTCTAAACGCTGGCGACTAGCAACCGCCTCTTGCGTCAGATGTTGACTCAAACCCTGCATTTGTCCGGTGATTTTAGTAAGGTCAAGCATAATCGTAAGTCCTGAGTTTTGAGCCTGAGTCTTGAGAAGTCATTTATAAAGTAAAAATAAAATTATTGTAGGGTGTGTTAGGCGCACCATGCTCGATATGATTTGTAACGAAGAACATGACATGAGCGCCTAACGCACCGCCATATAGCTGAGTTTTGAGTCCTGAGTCTTGAGTGTTCAAATAAAGGTACTCAGCACTCATGACTCAGAACTATCTTAAAGCCACTCAGAGAAATCTTGAGCAAACTGAGTGAGTGATAACAACTCAAGTTGTGGGTCATTTTGAGCAGTCACTTTGTCAGTTGGGGTATTGTAACCCCAGTCTGCAAGGAAAAGTTTCACTCCCTCAAGATCTGGTTGCTGTTGGACAAGCTGTAATGTTTTCAGCCGATCTTCTACAAACCATAAACTGTCTGGTGAAGTATTTGTCCCCTGAATTAATTCTCGCAGAATTTCGTGTTTCGGACGCTTCACCTCTTTGCCAAAAATGGCTTCTCGTGGTATATCTAACCCTCCTTGTTGTAACAGCTGCTGTGCGAAACGCCCTTCTTTTGTGGTAATGATATATAGATGAACTGTGCTGGTAGCGGTTGCTTTGAGTTTCTCCACCACACCCGCATAAAACTTATGCAAACTCAGCCAACCGTTTAGATCTGTAGCAATCCATTCATCCCGTATCTTGTCTAGTTTACTGCCAATTTCTGCCCCTTTGAGATTGTCTGTTAACAAAATTTGTTGGGCAATTTTTGCCCATTCTTGAAGAATTTTTTCTTCAGGAATTCCTTCTACCAATGCTTTGACTAAAACGGGCATTTCCCAACCAGTTTCAATCACAGGTCTAAGCTGATAGAACTTAGAGGCTAAATCATTTGCTGGTGTATCTTGCTGTGGCAACCAAACTTTACAATAAGTACGCCAGGCTACTTCAAAATATTCAATCAATCCGTCGCAAATCACACCATCAAAGTCCAAAGCCAGAATTGTGGGAGTCATTGCCGTCATTGTTTGGAGGTGAACCAACTTTCAATAAAGCTGCTGTTGACAGCTTACCTGACAAATCGAACTTATGCAGTAGTTATGCCAACGGTTCCCGAATGTGCCAGATGACCTACTGTACCTATCACCCACGAAAGTTTACTGAGACTGCTAGAATAGTGGCTATTAAGCAGATATACTACCAAGTTCAATTTTTCAAGCAAAGTTTACCAAAAATTTACGTAGATTTATCAAGCCTTTAACTATACGTGTAGGGTTAAGAATGAATTGGCATTGTAGATACCAATATAGTTATCTAGTTTTAAGCAAGTCATACTCATGAGAAGAAGATTTTTAAGCGTCTTAACAGCTGCTAGCGCATTGGCAGGGATTGTGGGAATTACTGAAGCTGCTCATGCGGCTACAGTCACATACACCACAGCATACAACGCGCCTACAGACCCAACAGTACCTTATGCAGGTTTTGGTTATACAGACATCATTAACGCACCTCTGAGTATCCAAAAGTTTGACTCATCTCTTGGCACACTCGATAGTGTGACGATAGATTTTATCGGCGATATTAAAGGAGATGCAGGGTTTGAAAACAGAAGCCCACAAGCATCTACAGTCACAGTGGATCTTTCTGGCGATCTGAAATTGGAACTGGCTGATGGGACATCTGTTGCCGAGTTTAGTCCGCAGCAGGATTACAGTTATGATGTCGCCAAATATGACGGCACTACTGATTTTGGTGGCACCTCTGGTAAAACCGTTGTTGGACTCACAGCCAGTCAGTCTGATACAAAAACTTACACCGACAACACCTTATTGCAGTCTTTTACTGGCTCTGATAACCTAAACTTATTGTTTTCTGCAACAGCGAAATCAACCGTTTCTGGATCAGGTAACATCGCATCTTATGTGACAACATATGCTAAAAGCAATGTCGAAGTTACATATGACTACCAACCGAGGAAGGTACCGGAACCCTCTGTCATACTTGGGATAGGTGTCATGACTGGCGTTGGTCTGTTGGTACAGAAAAACAGAAGTTTGAGCAAAGCCTAGCAGGTTTCATGCGGTTCGCTTCGTAAACAAGAGAAAATGAGACCACAAAAACAAGATCCCCGACTTCTTAAAGAAGTCGGGGATCTGAAGAACTCAATAGCCTAGGACACACCACAGATCATTCATCTGTGTGCATCTGTGTCCATCTGTGGTTATAAATATCCATTAATTTGCTATAATTACGTCGGCTTACGACTTGGTATAAGAACACCATGTCTAGGACTAAATAGCATAGCTAACAAAAATAATCCTGATACAACTAAAACAATCGCTGGTCCTGAGGGAAAATTGTAAAAATAGCTGAGATACATCCCACAAATACTAGAAAACACCCCAATGAACGCCCCTAAAATCATCACCTCATGGAGGCGTTTCACTAATAAATAGGCGGTTGCTCCTGGTGTAATCAAAAGTGATAATACCAGAATGACACCTACAGCTTTCATGCTAGCGACGATAGTAAGAGCAATCAGCAGCATGAGTCCAAAATTAAGGCGATTGACTGGTAATCCTGCTGCTTTAGCACCTAAAGGGTCAAAAGTGTAAAATAGCAGTTCTTTGTATAATAAAAAGACAGTTAACAAAACGATCGCTGCAATAATCGCTGTATCTCTCACTTCTTGAAAGGTAACACCGAGAATATTTCCGAAAAGGAAGTGATTGAGGTCGATTTTATTGTCTTTTTGAATAACAGTAATGAGGGTGACACCAAGAGCAAAAAATGCCGAAAACACTATCCCCATTGCGGCGTCTTCTTTAATGGGAGAACGCGTTCTAATCCAGGCGATCGCCATTGTACTGATCACACCAGCAATAAATGCCCCAAAATAAATATTCGCTCCCAACAAAAAAGCGATCGCCAGTCCTGGTAAAACCGAGTGACTGATAGCATCACCCAGCAAAGCAAGCCGCTGCACCATTAAGTAGCTACCAACAACCGCACATAATAAGCCTACTAAAATGGCAATGACAAGCGACCTCTGCATAAAGCCGTATTGTAAAGGCTCAATTAAAGCTTGCAACATAGTCATTAGTCATTAGTCCTTTGTCATTAGTAAAATACTTTCAACTTTTGACTTTTGACTTTATCATGCCGCTTCTGTCCAAAACATCACCTTTCCACCGTAAGCGCGGGACAGATTTTCTTCAGTGAGAACCTGCTTTCGGGAACCTGTAGCGATTAACTCTCGATTTAATAAAATCAAGTCGTCAAAGTGGGTGATTGATGCCCCTAAGTCATGGTTGACGACTAAGACAATTTTGCCGGCGGCGGTGAGTTCATGGAAAACTTCAAAAATTACCGCCTGGGTTTTTTGGTCGATACCAACAAACGGTTCGTCAAAGCAAAAAATTTCTGCTTCTTGCGCCAAAGCACGGGCTAAAAAGACTCGTTGCTGCTGTCCTCCTGAAAGTTCACCAATAGGACGGTTCTGGTATTGACTCATCCCAACTCGTTCTATTGCACTTTTTGCGACTTGGCGACTCACCACTGAAAACTGACGTAACCATCCGGTTTTCTTTACCCTTCCCATCATCACCACATCCCAGACGGTAGCAGGGTAAGTCCAGTCTATTTGGCTTCGCTGTGGAACATAGGCAATTTTCTCTAGTTGCTGCGTCAAGGGTTTGCCTTGGTAGTTTACTATACCACTGCTCGGAACTAAGCCTAACATTGCCTTAATAAGCGTGCTTTTACCTGCACCGTTGGGACCAAAAATACCAGTCAGTCGTCCTGGTTTGACAGTGCAATTGACATCCCTCAAGGCTTCCTGAACACGGTAATGCACCCCTAAATGAGCGATTTGAATCGCTTGTGTAGCATTGGTATCAATACTATTTTGTACAGACGCGCCGCCTCTGGTCTCTACAACGGGCATTTCGCCAGGTGTATTCCTGAAAAACGATAATTTTGGATGCAAAGAGATGATTTTCATAACACTGCTTGAATACTCCTTTGCTTGAGCTTACTATAAAAATGAAAGAAATATGAGAACATCTATAATTGGAAGTAATAACCAACATAAATGAAACTAATACTTCAGACGGAAGGCAGCATTCTCTCCCAAAAAGCACAAGTCAAAAGCATAAGGAAAAAATTTTTTGTTTTTACCCACTTTCCTCAGCTTTGTCTGGCAATGCTGTTGTCTTTCGCCTTGCTTAGTTGTACTCAACAAAACTCTAGCTCTTCTTCCTCCAGCAATGATAAGCCGAAAGTGGTAGCTACTAGTACCATCATTGCAGACTTAACACAAGAGGTCGGGGGAGATGAAATTCAACTCTCAGGAATACTCAAACCGGGTACTGACCCTCATGTGTACGAACCAGTACCAAAAGATACACAGGTTATGGAAGAAGCCAATTTGATATTGTATAACGGCTACAATCTAGAACCGGGACTGATTAAGTTAATGAAATCTGCGGGGGGAAAGGCGCGTCAGCTAGCGGTGGGGGAAGCTGTCAAGCCTTTGCAGTTAGATAAAGGCAAAGGCGAAGTCGTTCCAGATCCGCACGTTTGGGGTGATGTGAAGAATGCGATCGCCATGGTAAATGCCATTCGCGATGCTTTAATACAGCTATCGCCGCAAGACAAAGAAGAATTTACGAAAAAGGCACAGCAACTGACTGATGAATTAAAGCAATTAGATAGTTGGATAAGCGCGCAAATTCAAACCATCCCAGCAGATAAGCGCAAACTCGTGACAACTCACGATGCATTTCAATATTATGGACGTGCTTATCAAATACCTATTGCAGGCACTTTAATTGGTATCAGCACCGAAGAACAACCCAGCGCACAAACAGTGCAAAAACTGGTAGAAGAAATTAAAAAGACTGGCGTTCCTGCAATCTTTGCTGAAACAACAATTAACCCAGCTTTGATTAAAACTGTAGCCGAAGAAGCAAAAATCAAATTAGCACCACGCGAACTGTATTCTGATTCAATTGGCGCGCGTGGAAGTGAGGGAGAGACTTACATCAAAATGATCGAGGCAAACACGCGGACTATTGTTGAAGCATTGGGGGGAACATATACGCCGTTTCAACGTTCAACGAATCAATAAGCTTTCAAGAGCAATTATAAATTTAGCTGGCATAAAACTCTGCTTTTTCTGATAAAAACGCCAATTATTCGTTATATAGTCATAAATCTTGAGCCGCAAATATTTGCCTCTACGGAAAAATTGACTCCATGGTTATCATTTGAAATTTTTATATAATTCTCAAGATAGATGTGGTATTCTGAAATTTCAGAATAGAGTACGGAATAGCTGCACTATGGCTAGTCAGCAGAAATTCGGAGGTGGCGCGCAAAGGGTGCAAAGTGAACGGAAAAATACGTTGTTCGCAGGGAGTTTGGTTAATTCCAACTTCTTATAAAAGGAGGTATTCATACCTGGAGCAAAAGTATCTCAACCCTTGTTTAACGACCACTTTAAACCAGCTGAACCAAGAAAATCTATGAAAATTGCTCAAATTGCCCCCTTGTGGGAACGAGTTCCTCCTTCAACTTACGGAGGAATAGAACTCGTCGTGAGTCATCTGACTGATGAACTGGTGCGTCGCGGCCACGATGTCACTTTGTTTGCCTCTGGTGATTCGCAAACATTAGCTAGACTCCAAGCAACTCATCCTCGTGCATTGCGTTTAGACCCAAACATTAAAGAGGGTATGATGTACGAGATGCTACAGGCTAGCGAGGTTTACCAACAAGCGGAGGAATTCGACATCATTCATTCCCATGTGGGGATGTGGTCATTGGCATTAGCAAATATGGTGTCAACACCCACAGTGCATACCTTGCATGGCGCATTTACCAATGACAGCAGCAAAGTATTTACCCTTCATAGAACGCAACCATACATCAGCATCAGTGATGCCCAGCGTAAAGCAGACCTGAATTACGTCAGCACTGTTTACAATGGCATCAAGATACAAGATTACCCTTTTGTAGCGGAACCGAAAGAACCCCCTTATCTGGCATTTTTAGGGCGCTTCTCGCCAGAAAAAGGACCGCAACATGCGATCGCCATAGCAAAACAAGCGGGTTGGCGCTTGAAGATGGCAGGGAAGGTTGATGTTGTAGACGTAGAGTTTTTTGAAAAAGAGATTGCCCCGCTTATCGATGGTAAGCAAATTGAATACCTGGGCGAAGTAGATCATGCTGCCAAAGTTCAACTTTTGGCTAACGCATCCATAACTCTGTTCCCTATTACCTGGCGAGAACCCTTTGGCTTAGTCATGATTGAATCAATGGCAACTGGTACACCAGTGATTGGTATAAATATGGGTTCCGTACCAGAAGTCATTGCCCACGGTAAAACAGGTTTTGTTTGCCAAACCTATGAAGAGATGGCGGATATGATTCCCGCTGCTTTGGAGTTAAATCGTCAAACCTGTCGAGAATATGTGGAAAACAGGTTTACGGTTACCCAAATGGTGGATGGGTATGAAGCTGTCTATGAAAAAATCCTCAAAGACCGCACTCAGAAGAATGGACTGATTCATGCCCTGAGAAACTCATTGGAATCAATAGCTTCTGTGAAGCTGTAATCAACAGCAGCTTTCTGCGTCAAGGAGAAAAATATGAAGATGACAACGAATAGTTGTCCTTGTTGCGGTAGTTCTTTGCTGCGTCATGTACGTCACAGAGGTGTCTACTGGTTTTGTCAATCCTGCAGGCAAGAAGTTCCTCTGTTAGGTATCAGTCGTCCAGACTCCTGCACTCACAGACGTATTCCACAACGTCCAATCTCATCCCAACTCATTCTGACGTAATGACAGCTAAAGTGCAGCAATAACAGCTTGTTATTTACGTTCCTACCTCCAAAACACCTCCAATCAAGTCGAATAGGTCAAAGACCATCCACTAAATAGTGCAGCGTTCATTCTGTTTCTTTGATTAATGTAGCCAAGCTGGTTCCCGTCCTTGAGTGTTGTTTGCATCTTTTGTTCATGACACTCAATCACCGTGGTACCAGCTTTTGTCTACTCAGACGTTTTGCAAAGTAGATTGTTCCCAATTATTACTAATACCAATTCGACCTGAAGATGCTCTTAAAAAATGAGGCCTCGCCTCCCTAACTCGTTCCCAGCCTCAGCCTGGGAACAAGAAGTTGGATGCTCTGCATCGTTAACAAAAACGGCGTAAGTCCCCATCCTTCTATAAGGTGGGGATATAAGCCGGACGGCGACGATTACATCTTTGACCAATAATAGCGGCAGGCTATTGAGGAAAAAGGTGTATGAGGAGTCGTCAAAGAAAAACCGCAAAATCACAGACATTTTGGTGTATAATAATATTGGTCGATGACCCGCCCAACTGTCTCGGAACAGATAGGTCAAGTAGCGGTAGTACGCTTACCACAGAAAGAGCAGAGCTTGGGGAAAGAACATGACCACTGGTTAGCAAGGTTATGTCCTGCTGTAAAAAAATAAACCAAGCCATGTTGTACGTAAAGTTATATCCTTGCGGAAGGCGAGGATCTGCCTGTGGAGGGGGAGTAAGACCGAGACATGTTTGCATGAGGAGGCATCGCCCAATGAAGCGGGAAGCCCAAGAGACGAATAAGACCGTCGTTGCGGAACTGAAATTGGAAGCCCCTTTTTCAGCAAAGCACTCATGGGGTACTTCACAAGGGACTTCCTTGCTTAAAAAGTATCCAACTTTTTTTGTGGGATGGAATTGGTGCCATTGGTGTCAACTTAAGCCACAACCCTTTGACAATCTCGTTAAAATCTGGTTTCCAGGTGTTGAACGACAAATGATTTGACTACAGCGACAGATTAAATGTCACAATTTACGGTCGTAACAACCTTTTAGTTAGAAATATTACAAGCGTTGAGTCAATAGAAAAAAGTGCTATGAGTCAATATAACAACTACTTCAAGCCAAGTCTGCGAGGGTTGAGTGACTCGTGACAAACAATTTGCTGCTATGGTCAAATAACTTGTCGCTCAACAAATGTGTTTCTTGAAAGAGTAAGACAACCCGTACTAGAGGAGAGCTCTGATGCGCGTGCTGCTATCGACGATCGGGTCGCGGGGTGATGTCCAGCCGCTAGTGGCGCTGGCGTTGGAATTGAGAGCCCTCGGCCAGGAGGTCCGCCTGTGCGTGCCGCCCGATTTCCGCGACTGGATCGAAAGCCTGGGGATGCCCGTCACGCCCATCGGACCCGAGCTGCGCTCGACCGGGAAAGCCAACCCGTCAGCAGCCCCACCCTCGCCCGAGCGCCTGCGTCAGCTGGCGTCAGCCACGGTCGCCACCCAATTCGAGACGATCGCGGCAGCAGCCCAAGGCTGCGACGTGATCGTGGGAGCAACAGCCCTACAGATCGCCGCTCGCTCGGCGGCAGAGAGGATGGGAATCCGTTACGTCTTTGCCGCCTACTGCCCGACAGTCCTGCCATCGCCACACCACGCGCCACCCCCATTGGGTCTACGGGGAGACACGCCGACGCCCGCACCGACCGACTACCCCGAGCTCTGGGCGCGGGATGCAGAACGCTTCAACGCCACGTTCGGCGTCGCGCTCAACTCCTCTCGGGCATCACTCGGGCTGGCCCCCGTCAGTGACGTGCGCAGCCACATTTTCACCGACCGGCCCTGGCTGGCCGCCGACCCGACGTTGGGGCCCTGGCCCGATCCCGAAGACCAGGCCGTGTTCCAGACCGGTGCCTGGATCCTGCCGGATGAGCGTCCACTCTCCCCCGAACTGGAGACGTTCCTCGACGCCGGCGAACCACCCGTCTACTTCGGCTTCGGCAGCATCCGCGCGTCGGAAGACCTCAGCCAGGTGATGATTAAATCGGCCCGTGCGCTCGGACGCCGTGCGATCGTGTCCCGCGGGTGGGCCGAGCTGTCACTCGTGGACGACGAACCCGACTGCCTAGCTATCGGCGAGGTCAACCAGCAGGCACTGTTCAAACGCGTCGCGGCCGTCGTCCACCACGGCGGCGCAGGCACCACGACCGCAGCCGCGCGAGCCGGCGCGCCCCAAGTCGTCATCCCCCAGCTGTACGACCAGCACTACTGGGCCCGACGAATCCACCACCTCGGCATCGGAACCGCGCACGCCCCCGGCACACCGACCACCGACTCGCTGACGAGCGCTCTCACGCACGCACTCCAACCCGACGTGGCTGCCGGTGCCCAATCCATCGCCACCGCAGTGCGCAGCGACGGCGCACAGGTCGCCGCCCGGCACTTGATAACCGACCCCCAGAACTCATTTTGAAGCGGGTTCTAAAGCCGGCGAGTGTCAGTGGGAACGCAGGAAGACTCGACACGTCGGTGATGCGCGTTGGCACCTAACGCCTGAGTTCAGCTGGGCAGCGGGCTGCATAAGGCCGTGAATGCCGAGGAGCCTTGGGTCGCTGCGTCAGCTGCAACCATTTGTTAGCGGACCGACGGCGCGGGTGTGCTCTGCGGAGTTCCAGGGCCAGGTAGCGGCGCGCACAATCCCAAGAGCGTGCCGTCCGGCGCACGGACGTACGCGACCTCCTGCCCCCAGGGCAGTACGTACGGCTCGGCGAGAACCTTCGCCCCTGCCGCGACGGCGCGCGTGAACGCACCGCGCACGTTGTCCGTCGTGAAGGCTACCTCGGCGTTCGCTACGCGCGTCCCCAAGCTCGGCCGTTCATACCCCGCCGGCATCAAGCGCTCCCCCGTCACGTGTGCCGCCACTGCCAGCGTGACAGTCCCGCGCCCCGCAAGCTCCCCGAACTGGTAGTCGGGGTCGTAGAAGCGGCGCGTCAGGCCAAGCGCACGCTCGTAAAACTCAAGGGCGGCCGGCACCGCTCCATCATCCACGTATACCACCACGGTCGCCAACTCCATCCGACCTCCTTGTGAGCAGCGGGTTACCCCTCGTGTACAGCCAGCTAACTTGGCATTAGGCAGAACTAGTTCGGCCTATCCACCCCATAGAGGTAATTAGGCTGAATTAATTGCGTCTAATCACCCAAATCGGACATTAGCCCGACGAATTTTCCGTATAATACCCCTGATTCCAGCCATTAGACCGAATCCTTCAGCGTTTCTTCGGTCTGTTTTTGCCTCCCATTCTGTTGAGCGACAAGTTATTTGACCATAGCAGCAAATTGTTTGTCACGAGTCACTTAACCCTCGCAGACTTGGCTTGAAGTAGTTGTTATATTGACTCATATAGCAATCCTACATCATTCATGAGAAATTTAGAACCGATTGGGCGAATAGAATTCGCTACTACACAAACAAAGTCCAGATGGTGCGTGGACTTCATAGAATAACCCGCGTAGGCGGTGAGACAGCGCTGCAGGAGGGTCTCCCGACCTAGGCGACTGCGTTCGGCTTTGCCGTGCCGCAGGCATACCCGAAGGGGTTTCGTCTGTGTAGCCGCGATTTATAATCGCCAATGCTGAATAAAATTTTACCGAAGAAGAACGAAGGTGTCAGTCGTCATCCGTCAGAATGACTCCTGTACGACTGGCGATACGGTGAGGGTTTAAAGCCCCTGCTTTCAAGTATGGAGGAATAGAAATGCGGGGCGCATCGTATCTGAAACCCCCGGTACAGAGCGTGGGGTATTCTGACCAATGTATTCTGAATTCTGACTCCTTCTCATTTTTAAATTTGATGTTAAATCTACGTATTTTCTCACAAGTCATATAGGATTGCTATAGCACTTTTTTCTATTGACTCAACGCTTGTAATATTTCTAACTAAAAGGTTGTTACGACCGTAAATTGTGACATTTAATCTGTCGCTGTAGTCAAATAATTTGTCGTTCAACAGAAATCCTTAAATGATTACTTAGTCACGAGCGCTACTAGCAGCGCTTATGATTAACTCTTCAACATTGCGTCGCATTGTGTTGCAAATCACATCCAAGGGTAGGTCATTTGGATCATGCCCGAAAGGCTCCTCGATTTCCGACCCAATTTCTTCAATACTCAATAAGGTGAAACTTACAAAAGCCGTTATTACACCAGTCCACCAAGTTAAATGAGTAACTATCTCAAGAGGCAATATCAGACAGAAAATCAACAACAATTGCCTGAGTTTAATGCTATATATTAAGGGCAGTGGAGTTTTCAAAATGCGTTCACAGCCACCCAAAATATTTACCAAATCATCCACCAAGTTATGTAAGGCAGTCAGCTGATAGATATTTATACAATTACGCTCATGCTGATGCTGCAAATAATCTCTAATCCAGAAGGCAATTTGTAGTGGGGGATGTTGAGTATCTTTGAGCTTGAAATACTGAATATCGGACATCAATGGCGCTAACTGCTCGTCAACCGGCTCTCCCCTGAGATGTAACTTCATCGCGATCGCAAAAGCAACTAACAGCCGCACAGTTGCCTCTTTTTTTCCTCTATCCTTCGGTGACTGCTCTTTAACGACTATGAAAATTCCCTGAGCCAAGTTACGAACCGTATTGACTAAACTTCCCCACAATCGACGACCTTCCCAAAATCGCTCATTGGCTGTATTCGTCCGGAAAACTAATAACAAAGTAAAGCCAATATTGAAAGTCAAGATAGCATTGGTAAGGACACCGCTTTTATGTGCGAATACTACGGAAAACCCAAGATAGTTTAATAATGATACTAAAAAACCATAGACACCACAAAATATTACCCAGGGAAGAATGACTGGAATAACTGACGTTTCAAGTCGTAAACAGACTTGAAACCAATTCAGTTTTTCGCCAGTGTAGAGGTAATACTTTCCTGTAAACGAATTTTTTTTCCTGCTTAGAAACTTTTTGCACCGTTCCAGTAGATTAGTGGAATTTGAGCGGCTCATCTATTATAGCTCCAAATTAATTAACACAGAACGTTCAACCTGGCTTATGAATCTTTAGAAATCAGTCTGCGTTTTGGGTTGGAGATTTCATGATTGCATTAAATATTAAATTATATAAAGTTATACGAAAAGTATATTACCTTGCTTATGCAATATACTACTGTTGCTGATAAATATTTTTCAGCCTTTCCACAGACACTGCTATAGCTTAATTTCTCCATTCCAAAATCTAAAATATAAAATTGGTATAGTGACTCTAAACTACGTACACAGCCAAACATCAAAATCTTCCTCCCCAGCTTCCCCCAATCAAAAACAGCTATTTTTAAATCAGCCTTGAGTCAATCTAACCCAGTGCCAAAGAACCTGCAAGAAACTCACTTAAATCGCGCTCGTGCTAGCCTAAGCCTTGCGTTGTCTTGGTATGGAAACCTTCGCAAACCCGGACAGTCGTCATCAAACTCACAATTAGCAGGTTTGGTAAAACCAGAATTGGAACTTTTGACCACGACACTCAACAAACTTGACTATAACGTGATCCGCATCGCGGCTTTTGGTTTGGTCAGTCGTGGAAAGTCAGCGGTGTTGAATGCTTTACTAGGACAAAAGATTTTACAAACTGGTCCCCTGAACGGTGTGACTCAGTACCCTCGTTCCGTGCGTTGGAATCCTGGCGGTAAGGTGCAAGTGGAGTTAATTGATACACCAGGATTAGATGAAATTGAAGGAGAAGCACGGGCGCAGATGGCGCGGGAAGTTGTGCGTCAGTCTGATTTGATTCTCTTTGTGGTATCTGGTGATATTACTAGGACTGAGTATCGAGCGCTGTGTGAATTGCGGCAAGCACAAAAACCCTTAATTTTGGTCTTCAATAAGACAGACCTTTACCCGGATACAGACAAAACAGCTATTTACAACAATTTGCAACAGTTGGGCGCAGGAAATCCCCAAGGAAAACCCTTAAAACCTGATGAAATTGTGATGGTGGCGGCGGAACCTGCACCAATGGAAGTGCGCGTTGAGTGGTCTGATGGTCGTGTGACACATGAATGGGAAACACCACCGCCACAAATAGACGAACTCAAACAAACAATTCTGAAAATTCTCAATCGCGAAGGGCGATCGCTGTTGGCTTTAAACGCACTGATCCAAGCACGGGATGCACAAGAGGCGATCGCCCAAAAAACCATCGACTTACGCCAACAACAAGCAGAAGACTTGATTTGGCAATATACCAAATACAAAGCTTTAGCAGTGGCGCTCAATCCCATCGCCTTCTTAGATATTCTCGGCGGAACAATTGCCGATTTAGCCTTAATTCGCTCACTAGCACGGCTGTATGGTTTGCCAATAACCAGCTACGAAGCCGGGAAGATTTTAAAAACGATTTTATTCAGTTCTGGTGGCTTACTGCTGGGAGAACTAGGCAGCAGTTTGCTGTTAGGTTTGGGTAAAAGTACCGCCGCCATTGCTTCTGGAGAAAACCCGCTCAATGTCACTGCTTATGCTGGAACTGCAATCACGCAAGGTGGTATCGCAGGTTACGGAGCATACGCTGTGGGGAAAGCGGCGCAAGTCTATCTCGAAAAAGGCTGTTCTTGGGGACAATTGGGAGCGAGTACAGTTATTAAAGAAATACTAGCTGAGGTGGAACCCAATACAATTTTGTATCGTTTGCGGCAAGAGTTGGGACAGCATCTTGGCTAAAAATATCTCGCGCAAAAACTTACTCGTTAGGTGGTAATTCTAAAGGAATCGGACCGAGTGAACCTTTACGAAAATCTGTGAGTAGTGTACGTGCAGTTTTTTCGACATCGCCTTTGTAACGATACTCTGCCAAAGCATGCAAGTATGCTTCTCCAGTCAGAGGCGTGGGGTCGAGTGTGTAACGCGATCGCAAAGGATGTTCTGGTAAAAAATCAGGATCATTGGTCTGACCATCTTTGATGATATCTACTAATGCCGCTGCTACTGTTTGATTGTCGTAAGATGCTTCACCTATATCGTCACAAATCGCTAACTTCAATGCTGCTTCTTGATTTTCCAACCTAGCAGGGATGACACCTGGAGCATCCAACAATTCCAGTTCCTCGGAAATTCGCACCCAACGCAATTGGCGAGTTACCCCAGGACGCGCTGCACTTTCCACCACTCGCCGTCCCAACAAACGGTTGATTAAAGCTGATTTGCCAACATTCGGAAAGCCAATCACCACAGCACGGACTGGACGGGGTAACATCCCGCGACTTTTCCGCCGTTCATTAATAGCCACCCCAGCAGCTTGTGCCGCTTTTGACACCGCAGCCACACCTTGACCTTGCTGAGCATTGGTAAAATAAGGTACTTCGCCCTGGCTCTTGAACCACTGTGTCCACGCTTGTCGTACTTGCGGCAAAATGATATCAACTCGGTTTAGCACCAACACCCGTGTTTTGCTTCCCACCCACTCGCTCATTTTCGGATGATGTGTTGCCAAAGGAATCCGGGCGTCGCGTACTTCCAATACGACATCGACAACTTTGAGATGTTCTTTGAGGTTTTTTTCAGCTTTAGCAATGTGCCCTGGATACCATTGGATGATATTTAGTTTATAGTTTTGAGTTATTGACATTTGTACGAGTGTCCTTTGTCTTTTGTCCTTTGTCAAATGACTCAGGATGATTGATACTGTGTAGCGAACTGATAAAATAATATCTGTGGGCAGTGCTTGCAAATTGTAAGCCACCATTGACAATGAATAGGCTAGAGTGCTTCTTTTGTCATAAGATTTCTTGCAAAAGTCATATACCAATATTTAAAACCACAGATGCACACAGATTAACACAGATAAATCATCTGTGTGCATCTGTCTCCATCTGTGGTTTCATTTTCATTATTCTTGACTTGGTAAGAGCCTTATTGTACAACTTTAGCCATATAGTAGCGCAAACAAGCACCCTACTTTGATTGATGTAGAATTATCCGATTACCATCTGGGTCATAAGCATATATTTCCCTACCGTGGGAAGCAGTGATAATTGCTCCTGGTGGCGAATAGCCCAATGCAGTTAGATGAGCGATCGCACTTTCTAAATCACTAACCTCTAAACACAAACTCATCTTACTTTTAGCCGAGTTTTCAAATTCAGAAAAGTCTGTCTGTCTTGGTTGAAAAATACCTAATTTCAAACTAGCAAATTGAAACTCAGCATAAACGTTTGGGATATAAGTCGTTGGCTCTATACTTAGGAACTGGGTATAGAAACCAACTAAACTTTCAAGATGAAAAGTTGCCAGGGTAACGATACCTTCAGTAAATTGAAAAGTCATCTCAAGGATGCAAATTATAGCCACAAAATCGTTAAAGACATTAAACAAGAGTGCAAAAGTCAATTTTTGGAAGATCAAACCACAGATAAACACAGATAAATGCTCTATGTTTGTCTGCGTGAATCTGCGGTTTAAAAAAACCAAAAACTCGATTTTTGTAACAAATCAATTAATGTCTGACAAACTCAAACCATAACCATCAAAATCAAGTTATTCATGTTTTTCTGACAGCTGCCAGAGTTGGATTTCGTAACACAGATGCTGGTCAAAAATTAGACGTGCTTCTAACCCCTCAACAATCAGCTTTTTAAGCCAACGATTAAACATCCAGCGCCCGATAGCATGCAATGGTGGGACAGCGATCGCCACAAGATCGGCAATATACTTGATAGTACTCAGCCCAAAAGTGCGGAAGGTTCCTATACCCAAGTCAATCGTTGGCGCAATTTGGGCTGAAATATCCTCAGCTTTAACTAAATTGAACCCAGCTTGCACCAATGCATCATGAAGAACACTGCCGACATGACAATTGGAAAAGATGCCCTCATGGTATTTGGCATCAACGCGGAGCATATCGGCAAGCAGCAGGTAGCCACCACGGTTAAGCAGACGAGCGGCACCTTGAGCAATGTCATCAGCAGCCATATACTGGCTACTTTCGCTGAAGAGGATGAGGTCGTAACAGTGGGTTCCCTGGAAATCTTCAAATCTCGTTAAGTGGAACGGTGCTTGACCGTTGGTCCGCTTCACAAACATCTCTTGCTGAAACGGATCGGGTGCCAGTCCCTCAACAGTGAAGCCACGCTTTTGCAGGTAAGCAGCATTGCCACCAATGCCACAGCCGACATCAAGCACGGTGTTTATTCCCTCTGGGATGAAACTTACAAGTTTGGCTGCATAAGCTTCCTGAGCGGTGCGTAGCTGCGCAATAGTCAGCTCCTCGCCAGAAGCAGGTACTGGCTCCCAATAGCCATAATGGAGATAAGGTGAATTTGAAAGTTCCAGATAGTAATTGAGCGCAGCATTTTGGTAGCGCGTCGGTTTAGGAATATCAATTAACTTTGGTTCAGGCATGAGTGACTAGGGTGTGTTCAGCGGCGGACTCAAAACAGTGAACAGTTATCACTGATAACTGATAACTGGTTGAGCCAAGGTACGGGTATTAGCGTAGCATTTTGTTAGAAACGTCCACTAAATCTGCATTCCAATCGGACTGGAGCATACATCATGTTGATAGCACTGTCATTGTACCTACCAGCAGCTGGCGGGTGCAAACGGGAACTGCGGACGCAGAGCCGTAGTGACACGGTACTAGTTTGTTGTGCTAACTGCTGTTGCCGGTTGATGTTGAATATCTCTGTCTGGATCACCCAACTCGCGCACATTTGCTGCAAACTCTAGCATAATGCCATCAGGGTCATAGAAATAAACAGAGGAAATAAATGTACCTTCGTCAAGTTCGCGAACAATACCAGCGGGAAGATCTGTGTGGTGTAAAACAGGTGTTGCTACTTGAACGCCTTTAGCAACAAGTTTTTCTCGGTACTCCTGAAGTTTTTCAAATGAAACTTTAAATGCCAGATGGTTTAATGAGCCGTGTGCTGTAGTTAGATTGGCAGTTTGCCAAGCATCAGGTCTAGCAGATGCTATACCAGGAGCGGCTTCTGGTGCTTGTGGAAACCAGAAAAAAGCGATCGCCTCTCCATTGCCAATATCAAAGAAAAAGTGCTGTCCACCATCCGGTAGGGCGATCGTTTTGATTAACTTCAGACCCAGCGTGTTAGTGTAAAAGTCCACAGTGCGTCCCATGTCCTTACACACCAAGGCAATATGATTTATTCCTTGCAGTTGAAACTCATTCATTGCTATCACCTGTTTTCAAAAAAGCTTATTCTTTCTAAACCAGTGTAGACATTGAACCGTTCCCCTCGCAAAAATCCAATTAAGGTAATCCCAAATTCCTTTGCTACAGACACTGCCAAACTGCTAGGCGCAGAAACAGAACAGACAATCGGAACACCCGCCGTTGTACACTTTTGCAAAATTTCAAAGCTTGAGCGCCCGCTCACCATGACTATATAATTACTTAAGGGTAACTGCTCACTCAGCAAAGCTGAACCTATCAATTTATCTAAAGCATTGTGACGCCCTACATCCTCGTGTAAGTTCACTAGCTGTCCTTGGCTGTCAAACAACGCCGCTGCATGCAAACCCCCTGTAGCATGAAACACACCTTGATCCGCCCGAAGCTTATCTGGTAAGGTATAAATCATCTCAGCAGTCACGAGCAGTTCTGAAACAATAGCCGGACAACCCTGAAAGCGCAAAGCTTCAAGACTCGCCTTACCACAAACTCCACAGGCACTACTGGTATAAAAGTGTCTTTCCAAGGGCTGTAAATCTGGATTCAATCCCTCTCGAAGGGTAACATTTACAATGTTGTAGCGTTGCTCACCATCCGCCGACTTATCCACGCAGTAACTCATGCGTTGGATATCTTCTCGACAGCTAATAACTCCCTCACTATAGAGAAAACCAGCAGCCAGTTCAAAAT
This sequence comes from Scytonema sp. PCC 10023, assembly GCF_963920835.1. Classification (NCBI taxonomy): domain Bacteria; kingdom Bacillati; phylum Cyanobacteriota; class Cyanophyceae; order Nostocales; family Scytonemataceae; genus Scytonema; species Scytonema sp. PCC 10023. The sequence goes on along the minus strand of NZ_CAWUDP010000015.1, from coordinate 77,789 downwards.
CTGCCCCTGGTGTGCGCATAGTAACGGCTATTGTCTTTTGGGGAGAGGCAAGGCGAATTTCCAACGGTTCCTCGGTCGTCAATTGGTCTTGCCGAGAACGGATTTTACCATTTTCCACCACCCAGGTCGTGGTTTTGGTTTTACTGCCAGTTCGCCTATTCATAGCTAATTGTCCTTTAACGGTGTCGCGGAAGTCCCCACCCTCAACGCCCTCGTCCTGCGGACAAGCTGCAAGGGACGTAGGGTGGGGATGGACAGCGGAGGATGACGTATGCCTAACGGCAGCGAAGGCATATGCGTCTTTGACTGATACTTGCCTGTGGCAAGTCAGGAAAAAGACGTATGTTAGCGAAGCGGCGCGTTAGCGCGGAATCCTCAAACTTGTCCGCAATTAATTTATCAATAATTTGATATTATGATAAAATACAAAAACCAAGGAGGTGATATTGAGTGTTACACAAAGCCGTACAAGTCCGTTTATATCCATCAAAAGAGCAACAAATACTGCTAGCTCAGACGTTTGGTTCTGCGCGTTGGTGGTGGAATTATGCCTTGAATAAATCAATTGAAACTTACAAAGAAACGGGTAAAGGACTTGGACGCTCAGCACTCAATGCATTTTTACCTGCACTTAAAAAAGCCGAAGAAACAGCCTGGCTGGCTGATTGTTACAGTCAAGTTTTGCAAACTACAACACTCAACCTAACCACAGCCTACAAAAACTTTTTTGATAAACGTGCAGGCTTTCCTAAGTTCAAATCTAAGCATGGAAAGCAGTCAATTCAGTATCCTCAAAACGTCAAAGTTGTAGATGGTAATGTCAAACTTCCGGGCAATATTGGAGCGATAAAAGCCAAAATCCATAGACAGATTGAGGGAAAAATCAAGACTGTTACCGTGAGTCTTGCTCCGTCAGGGAAATATTTTGCATCTATACTGACTGAGATTGAGGGTGAAAATCCCTCTACGACAGAAGGTAAGATTTACGGCATTGACTTAGGGTTAAAACACTTTGCCGTTGTCACAGACGGCGAGAAAGTTTCTAAATACGACAATCCTAAACATCTTGCCAAACACGAAAAGAATCTAAAACGCAAACAGAAGAAGTTAGCGCGTAAACAAAAGGGGAGTAATTCACGATATAAGTATAGAAAAGTTGTTGCCAAAGTGTACGAAAAAGTTAGCAATTCGCGGCAAGATTTTCTACATAAACTTAGTTACAAGTTGGTCAGCGATAGCCAAGCTGTCATAGTAGAGAATCTTCATGTCAAGGGCATGCTTCGTAATCACCCTTACGGGTTCGCCACTTGCTACAACGGGGGGAACCCCCGCAACGCAGTGGCTCACAACTTGCGCGAATCTTTATCTGATGTTGGCTGGGGAACATTCACTAACTTCTTAGCTTATAAGCTAGAACGCAAAGGTGCAAAGTTGGTTGAGATTGATAGATGGTTTCCTAGTTCCAAGCTTTGCTGTAATTGTTTCTATCAGATGGATGAGATTACATTAGATGTGAGGGAATGGACTTGCCCTCACTGCGGTACTCACCATGATCGAGATGGGAACGCTGCAATAAATATTAGAGCAGAGGGAATCAGATGGCTATTGGCGGAAGGTTCAGCCGTCTCTGCTGTAGGAGGGGAGGTAAGACCAAAGCTTGGACGAAAGTCTAATCTGAGGCACTCGCCTATGAGTACAGAAGCCCAGCCTATGTCTTCGACACGGCAAAACCGAACAGGCGTGCCGTAGGCATAGCCAAGGCTGGGTAGTTCACCTTGCATATCTGAATTTGAGAAACTCCTTGTGGGATCGGCTGTCCTGCCCAGGGCAAACGCATCTAAATATAGTACACGCATACTAAAGAGTCAGGAAAGGTAGAGATCGCTGATGGGATGGAGGTTGAGCAATGAGGCTTTGATGATAAAGTCATTCTAGAAGTAGAAGAAAGACCCTAAAAAAGCGTGAAGCTCAAGCCCAAAATTACGATTGCTGACCACTTTGCCCTGATGGAAGACCCAAGAATAGACCGCACGAAGCGACACAATTTAATTGACATTCTCACAATTGCTTTATGTGCAGTGATATGTGGAGCAGACAGTTGGGTGGCAATTGAACTGTATGGCTGCACAAAATATGAGTGGTTGAAAACGTTTTTAGAGCTACCAAATGGCATTCCGTCGCATGATACATTTGCACGAGTATTTGCACTGGTTGATTCGCAGCAATTTCAGTCATGTTTCTTAAATTGGATAAAGTCAATCGAGATCAAGACGGATGGTGAAGTAGTAGCAATTGACGGCAAAACTTTATGTGGCTCCCATGATAGAAGCAGTAACCAAAGTGCAATACAAATGGTAAGTGCGTGGGCAACTACAAATAAGTTAGTGTTAGGGCAGGTAAAGGTGGATGAGAAATCAAATGAAATTACAGCAATGCCCGAATTAATAAAAGTATTAGAACTATCTGGTTGTATAGTGACAATTGATGCAATCGGTTGCCAGAAGGAGATTGTGAAGTTAATTAGCCAACAAAACGCAGATTACGTAATTACTCTCAAAAAGAATCAAGGTAATCTGTACGATGAAGTAGAGCAACTATTTAAAGCAGAGATAAGCAAGGGTTTTCAAGATTTTCAACATAGCACATACAAAACAGAAGAACATGGGCATGGTCGTCATGAAATTCGCCACTACGCGATGTTATCAGGAATTCAATCTCGGCTTGACCCTGATTTAGTTTGGTCAAACTTTAATAGTATTGGGATGGTAGAATCCGTCCGGCAAGTAGATGGTAAAACAACAGTGGAGACTCGTTATTTTATTAGTAGTCTTGCAGATAATGCTAAAGAATTTGCTAATTCTGTTCGGAGCCACTGGGGAATAGAAAATTCATTACATTGGGTATTGGATGTAGCTTTAAAAGAAGATGACTGTCGGATTAGAAAAGATAATGCTCCACAAAATTTTGCAGTAATGCGGCAAATAGCAGTAAATCTTTTAGGTAAAGAGAAGCGTGTGAAACGGGGAGTTAAAAATAAACAGTTTCTGGCAGCAATGGACAATAAATATTTAGAAAGAGTTTTATCTTTAGCTTAAACTAGCTTGTCAATAATTTAGTTAAGATTGTTGCTTGTTTTCAGGAAGAAGCTTACTTATTCATGGCTGAATAGTTGGCTAATTTATCCTTAGACAAGAGTTCTTTCATTAGAGATAAGCTAATTTACGTGTTAGCAGAAGAAACAATTTGTTCTGTTTATCTTTTGTCAAGTTTTGCATTTATATAAATAGTTTTGAAATCCTTATTTGTTTTTATTAGGAAATAAGGTGCGTTTCCCCTGGTATTTGTGGCTGTTCTCATACTCTAGCTCGTTCAAAGTCCATCTATCTTTGGTTAACAGCCACTCTATTACAGACGAACGTTGCTCTGAGCTTAATAGCCCAACACTTCCTTGATGAGCGAGTTTTAAACCTTCTACTCCACTTTGAAAAAATGCTTTTTTCCACTTACTTATAAAACCCGATGAAACTCCCAGTATCGGCATTATCTCTTCATGCTTGTATCCACACAGCAGCATCTTGACTGCGAGCGCTCGTTGAAGTTCACGTTTATCTTGGCTCTTTTCAATAAACTCTTCTAGCGAGCGCATCCACATTACTGCACCCTCACCTTAGTCATCCAAGCTACTTATGCCCTCCTACGTATTTTCTCACGACTGATTCAGGATTGCTATATGTTCCTATTGAATAGCTTCCTCCGTTCAACAATCAGGTTTGTAATAATTAGTTTAATGACGATCGCAATAGTGCTTGGCTCGAATGCGATCGCCCACAGTCAAATACCTTCTTTATCCACCGCAGCCTCTGAAGATCCGCACCAGCCACCTAAGAGTGTCACCCGTCTCGGTTTATAAGTATCCTTCATCTACAGTGCTATACGATCCAAATAAAGCACTGCGAGTTTGGGGGCCGACTATACCATCGACACGCAAACCATTGTTGGCTTGAAACTGCCGGACTAGCCCAATAGTCGTATTTCCGTAATAACCTGTAGGATTAATCCCTAAACGCCTTTGTACTTGTGATACAGCAGAACCTCTAGAACCATAACTGAGTGTGATGCGTCCACCTACTCCACCAGACGTTGGGTTGTTTGAACGAGAGTTATACGTATCACCTACCCATCTTGCAGCTACATATCTATTTCTGGATAGGCGAACAAAACCATTGGCTCTACCAGTGCTGGTAATTCTAGTACCGTTGGGAATACAGTCTACAACTGAAGAACTAGTGTAGGGGCTTACACGCACGTTAAGACAACTGCCGTTAGTTCTGACATAAGCGCCTAATGCTGCTGATACTTGGGTAATAGCTGTAAAAAATACCATAAAACCAGCTAACGATAACCAAACAGAAGATTTCAGAGATTTCTTCCAATCTAAGTCAAACTTGGGAAATTCATAGTCGATAGATTTTGCCTGACCGTTTGCCTCTTCGTAGGCCACGAACATAGATGAATAAGCAATATATTCCATTGATTAACACCTTAATCTTTCAAAAACTAAAAACTCACAAACTTTTCACACCACAAATTAAGCGATTCTTGAACGGCAATAGACTCACTCAAAGCCATCGTCCAGTGTCTATGGTGTAGACTGCAATTTTATTCGCCACCATCGCTGAAAATAATGTTGTCGCTACGAATCCAACCAATCGCTCCCGATCTTGGGAATTTCACTCGACACCAGTTAAGCTGACTACCACGTCTATCTTTGTCTTGAACGCATTGTAAATTTTGGACGCGATCGCCACCTAAACCGTAGCCCTTAGTATCCGAGTTGATAGTTGGTCTTGTACGTAGGTTAATTCTTTTTGACCGTCCTCCAGCTAGCGTCACCCAATTAGATCTAGCGATGAGATAAGGCTGGTTTAACTGATTTACAACAGAAGAATTTGAGGTTACAGAAATATCATTAATTCCTTGCACTCCTTTCTGAGAAATATTTGCTTTCACTGGAAAAGTCGCAACAAATGATGCTAAAGATACAACAGTGGTAATAAGTAATGTTTTAAGGATCATGATTTTTGTTCACCTAAATATTGACAAATTAAACTTTACCTAGCCTTTGTTGCTTGTTTTCGTATTTGCTCGTTAAACTTACCCATCCTGTAACAAATATAGAGAACAGAAGCCCTAAAATTTTTAGACAGATTTAAATTTCCCATGTTTTCTTCTTGACTTCAAGTGCAGATAAATCAGTTAATCTATTTACAGGCAAATTAGCCCAAAGCACCATCATGATTAAACCAATTCACAATTCGCAATGACGCTCTCTACGAAACGCTAAAAGCCTAGCTTGCAACTCTTACATAGTACGCGGACTCGCTACCGCTACGTTCGCGCAGCGTCTCGTAGAGAAGCGTTAGCGAGTCTGCGTTCGCGCAGCGTCTCGTAGAGAGCGTCCGGAGATTTAGCTTAGGCTTCAATTCGCGCTGCCCTTCAAAGGCTAGGACTTAAACCCCCAAAGTTCGTTAAACTTGTCAGAAAGTTATATTTTTACTCTTGTTTTACAAGGTTTTATTATTAATTTTTTGATATTTAATTTGGAGATCAACCTAAAACTTTTATTAATATAGCTTTAATATACGTTGTATATTTTATTTTTTCTATCAAAAAATATCCATGAATTTAGTTACAGTTACAGAAATATCACTTAAATCAGTTAAGAGATAAATTACTTTATTCAAAACATCATATACATCAGTTAAAGTGAGAAACTTACTTACGAACATCTGACTTTTTTCAGATAGTTCCAACAGACTGTAAGCCATTGAGTAAGTCAATCGACAAACAAAGGACTTGAAGGATATTTTTCGATTTCATATATACACAAAAATTTTGTATTTATTTATTTTTGGAATCAAAATTTTATGAGAGAATAGCTATTAGATTTTCATAATTTTGTGAAAACATCAAAATCAAATCTAACTGAAAATGAAGCAATTAACCAAGTTGAAGAAGAATTCAGAAGTCAGAATTCAGGAGTCAGAATCAAGACGCGACGCTCGAATACTCGCTAACGCTCCGCTATCGATGACTCGCTAACGCTTCGCTATCAGTCGGGGATTCAGACCCGCGACTTTCTTGTTGACCACCAAATTTTCAATTTGGTGGGGGTGCAAAAACGCCGGTTATTCATCCGCTTTTTCGGTCAAAAAACATTGCTGAATTCTGACTCCTGACTCCTGAATTCTGTTCGATAAACATGAAAAACAATCAGAAATTTTCTGCCTTTCCTCGGTTAACCAGCAGTATCTTTTTAATTTTGGGGATTTCCGCCATACCCTACACTACCGCTTGCAGTAATCAATCCAATAGCAGCAAAGCCGAACAAGTTTCTCATACTAAGTTTCCTCTAGGTTTTTCGGTAAGTAAAATAGACACCACGGTAGACCCCAAGCAGGATTTCCAGAAATTTGCAGCAGGTAAATGGCTCGATGGTGTTCAACTTACCCCAGACCTTCTGCGAGCGTCCGATAGTGACTTTTTAAACAAGCAGGTTTCCCAGCAGGTGCAAAAAATAGTGTCACAAGCAGCTGCTCAAAGCACTAAGGCATCTAAAGGAAGCCCGTTGCAACAGGTTGATAACTTTTATAGCTCAGGCATGGATGAGAAGCGGCTGAAAGCTTTGGGGGTTTCTCCTCTGAAGCCAATGTTTGACCGTGTTGAGGCTATCAACTCTCCTCAGACTTTGACGGAAACCCTTGCCGATTTGTCAGTCATATTCAGTGGAGATGATATCCTGATGTTTGGGGTTGAGATTGAAGCAGATACCCAGAATAGAACCATCAACAGTGTCTATGTGGGCGATCGCAAACTGTCCCTCCTAAATCAAGCAGAATATTTGAATCAAGACACGGCTGCTACCCGCAGTGCCTATTTAAAGTTCATCACAGACAACTTAAAAATCGCTGGCGATTCTCCTGAAAAAGCAGCAGCCGCAGCTAAGAAAATTCTGGAAATAGAGACTCGCCTTGCCAGTAAAAAACTCAGCCCTGTAGAAAAAAGAGACCCCAACCGCAGATACAAAAGGATGTCGTTTGCAGAGCTTGAGTCTTTGCTATCCAACTTCGATGTCAAGACCTATTTTCAAAAGTTGGGATTACCGACCAAGGGAAATGTCATTGTTGTCGAGTCTCAGGCATTGGCAGAGCTAAACCAGATACTCAAGCAATACCCGATAGAAGACATCAAGACCTATCTCCGTTGGGTGGTATTGCTGCAAAGCAAACCCTATCTGACTCCCGCATTTAACGAGCCTGCGCTTGCCTATGCTCAGAGTCGCTATGGAAAATATCAGCTTCCACCCCGTGCTGAAATTATATCCAGTGAGATTCCTCAATTATTGGGTCATCCTCTATCTCAACTCTATGTCAAAGAATATTTTTCTCCCCAATCTAAGCAAAGGGTAGAAGATATGATTGGACAGATCAAATCTGTGTTCAGGACGCGGTTGGCAGCGAATCGCTGGCTGAGTCAGTCTACCCGTAAATCCGCCCTGGAAAAACTTGACCGTATGGTAATCAAAGTAGGGTATCCAGAGAAATGGATTGATTACTCCAGTATTGATATTCGACCGGATGACTATTTTGGCAACGTGATGCGGATCAAAGAATTTCTCTCCCGTCGCAATTTGGCCTTGTTGGGCAAATCAGTAATCCGTGATGAGTTCAACGACCCAGAAGCCACATTGCCTATCAGCGTAGATGCAGCCTACGATCCAGGTAAAAATGGAATTGAGATCCCTGCGGCTTTTTTACAACCACCATACTTCGATAGTAAGGGCGATGCAGCCGTGAATTTTTGTTCTATGGGAGCTGTAATTGGTCATGAAATGACTCACGGTTTTGACAGTCAAGGGCGACTTTACAATGCTCAAGGTAATCTCCAGAATTGGTGGACTGATGAAGATGCTGCTAAGTTTGTAGCCCAGACCGATAAATTGGTGAAACAGGCTAATGCTTTTGAAGTGCTTCCGGGGTTGAAATTGAACGGAAAACTTACCGTAGGAGAAAATTTGGCTGATGCTGGTGGGGTCAGTCTAGCTTATGAAGCGCTACAAAAATATTTAAAAGAAAATCCCCAAGCTAATCAAAAGATCGATGGCTACACACCCCAACAGCGTTGCTTTATTGCCTGGTCTCAGTTATGGGCTATGAAAACCAATGAAGGTATTCTTCGCCAAGTGACAGCAACCGATCCCCATCCTCCAGGCTCTTATCGTGGCTTTGCTCCTTTTCAGCATGAGGATGGGTTTTACAAGGCCTTTGGCATCAAACCGGGCGATGCTATGTGGTTGGATGAAAAAGACCGCGTGAAGATATGGTAAGTAGTAATTCAACACACTAATATTGACCTGTGTAGATTGGGAAAAGGGCAAAGGGTAAGGGTTTAAAGCCTTTACCTTTTTCCCCTTACCCTTTCAAGCGCCTGTCAAAAAGATTTTGGCAGACTACTAGTACAGGTCGGCGGAAATAAACCTACCATTTAAAACAGCCATAAATTACCTTGAAAGAGTTCTATACCCGGCTGTTCCTCACTTAGAAAACGGGAGCATTTACAGACCAAGGTTGAGTTCTGCAAAGTCATTGTTTTCTCTACTTAAAACTCAAAAAAGTTTTCTACACGACTAAGACAAGTAGGTTAACTGATTTATCTGCACTTGAGGTAAATAACAAAATATGGGATACTTCAAGCTATCTAAAAACTTTCGGTTTTCCATTCCTTGCTTCTGTTCCAACATCGCTAAACTGACTATAATACGCAGTAGGGGCACAGCATTGCTGTGCCCCTACGACAGATGTGGTTCAAATACATGAAAACTGCTGTAACTAATATCGGATATTTTTTTCACTGCAAGTTTCTTACACAAAGGCTAATTTTGAAAAGGAGACTTTGCCAAATCTGTGTTGTAAGTAATCCATTGTGGTCTGCCAATCTGGATATTGTTTGCTTCAAAGGCTAGGCGCACTCGTAAACGGAACTCTCGCCCAACATTCCATTGTTCCATCGGTGCCGTTTTAATCCAGACGCGGACTAACATACCTGTGTGGGAGAGGTCATCAATGCCTAGCACTTCAGGCAATTCTGGTAAGCGATCGCGCCATTCCACTTCGCTATACAATTGCTGGGATACTTGCCTGAGAATCTCTAAAACCTGCTTCGGGTCGTTTTCATAGGCCACCACAATAGAAAAGTCTACCCGCGACCAAAGCCGGGTTAAGTTGTTGACATCAGTGATATTGCTATTAGGAATGGTAATTAACTTACCTTCGCCATTGCGTAGTTGAGTCACGCGTAGGTTGAGATTTTCCACCAGTCCGCTTTTATTCCCGATCTCAATTACATCTCCCACAGCAAATTGATCCTCCATCAAAATTAAGCAGCCATTGACCAAATCTTTCATCAAACTTTGGGAACCAAGGGAAATTGCAATACCGATGACAGCCCCCCCTGCCAAAATTGAACTAGTGGGTACATTAAAAATGTCTAGAGTCCGCAAGATACCGAAGGTAATGAAAACAAAGGTGATTAATCCTTTTAGTGCCCCAGAAACTGTTGCAGATCGCAGGGTAATCCGTTGAGTTTCACTCAAAGGGAGAGAGGGATGGGTTGTCCAGACATCGGTGATGTAGTCAATTAAGCTTTTGCCGATACGAATGACAATACTAGTGAAAAACCAAATAATCAGCAGCGCCAGGGGACGGGCTAAAGCGTCATTCCACCATTTCATCAGGTAGGGGACGCGAGATATGATGACCACAATCCCGATGTACCATCCGAGAATAAACGCCCAAAACAGTAGCAAGGTGAGAAAAGAATAGATCCCCAGTTGGCGCTTGAGAGTGAACTGTCGCTGGATGATTTCTAGAAATTGCGATCGCTGATAGGCGATGGTGTGTGCCTCGGATTCGCTGGTGTCGATTGCCTGAATATTGGCCGATGTTTCTGCCTGAGAGTGTTTGACCGCAGCCTCTTTTGCCTCAGCTATATACTCTTGATAACGAGCTTCCAATACCGTCTGTTTGCGAATTAGAGTTCGCCGCAGGAACCATAACACAACACTGCCCAACACCAAGCCGATGCTGATTTGTAGTGCCTGCCCAACCCGTTGAGACAATACCTTAGGTGAGAAGAGTCGCTCGATGCGTTCCACTTCTGCTTGTAATATTTTTTGCCACTCCTGGGCCAATTCCTCAAGCGTTTTCCCATAGTAGTCAGCATCTGGCTCTGTCACTGTCACCAGCCTTAAAGAACGGGACGTTTGATCGTCATTGAGCTGGAGGATTAGGCGGTTATTCAGGGTGGCAACAGAAATTATGGGAGTTTCCTTGGCTTTGTTGGCTCTATCGAGTGCTCGCATCAGCCGTTGCGTAATTTCTTCAGCACGTACTTCCACAGGAAGACTTCCCTCTGGCGGTTGGTCGCGATTAAAAACAGTGGGAGAGACAACCTTAAATAAAAGGTTTTTGTCTAGTGGTGAATTCACGTTGGCAATTTCATATTCACCGAGACGGGTGACGCCTTTAGGCGGTTTGTACGGATCGTTAGAAGCGGCGGTGGGTGATGAGGGCAGTTGACTGTGGGCGATCGCACTCCAACCAAGTACCATTGCGATCGTCATCACACTGACTAGCACAAACCTAATTATTGAATGGAGGAAGCGATTAAACAAGAACATAATCTCTGCTAAAGTGATTGACCAACTCGATCTTGAAGCCATGCTCTACTGTATCAGGCAGTCTCAATCACCTCGGCATTTCGGCTGGAATCTACTCTAATCGACCTAACTGTGCGGCACCGCGCACCCTCGCAATCTCCGCACGCGCGGCTTTGGCTGCCGGACTATCGAGACTGTCCGTAGATGCAATTGCCGCTGCAAGATCGATTGCCGCATCGAGTATAAACCCAGCGCGTTTTGCCGCGTCAGTCCCGGATGAGGACTTGATCTCTCTCAAGTAAGCTCGCCGATCTTTCGGTCGGTTGGAAATCGCAGCCAGTTCGGCTTCTGTCACGATTCCGTTTGCAACATCGTCAGCCAGCAGGACGCGGACAAACTTGCGTTGACGCTGCTCGGAGAACCGCCACGCAAGCAAAATCGCAACCGTTCCAATGACGATGCCGATGAGCCCGAAGCCGTGCCACCCAACAATGGCATCCCAACAGCTATGAGCCAGACAAGCCAACAGAAAGAAACCTACCAAAACCGCGAGCCGATGGCCGAACGAGCGATTTTTCGCTTCGAGGAAGTAGCCAAACCCCGTACCCGCAACCGCCGTGAAGAGCGAGTGACTCCAGAAACCGACAGATGTACGCCCTACCAACACCGACAACGTATCAGCAACCTGCTGCGATCCAAAGCTTGCGTTGGGTGCGGCCACAAGGTAAGACACGTCTTCAAAGACCTGAAAGCCAAGACCCACAAACGCACCAAGCAGAAATCCGTCGTAGGCGTTGCGGACATGGTTGCGTGCTAGTAAAGCGAGCATGACCAGCCCGACGAATTTGGAGCTTTCTTCCACGATGGGTGCCGTGAGAGCCGGACTCCAATGGCTATAAAAGTCGAGGCTGGTCAGCTTCGCAAATAGCGATAGGATTGCATTATTGCCAGGGAGCGCCATAACCCAGGGCGCTACTAGTCCGCCCCAGAGAAAGCCGAGCAGCGCGAGCTTGGCTGGCTCACGTTCATAGCGATCTTTGTGGGTGAGAAACCAGATCCAAGGCAGGCAATAGAGTGCCTCAGAGGAGAGGGCAATAAACAGAGCAGTGGGATAGATGGCGCTGGCGAACAAAAGTTGGCAGAAGACGTAGGTGCCTTTGAGTACGAGCAACCAATACAGGTAGCACGCCGGGTTGTGCGGCTGAAAAAATCGGACGGGATAGCTCCAGCCTGAACGATCGATGGCAGCCTTGCGGATTGTGCCCTCACTTTTTGAAGTGCCAGTCATGAATCGCCTTCCTTTAGTTTAAATGTGATGCTCTGAATCATGTCAGCGATCGGTTGCTGTAGTTGTGTGGAGGTAGCGGCCGGGCCCTTCACAATCACTTCGACTGCCTGACCCTTGCCATCGACGTATGCGAGCAGTAGACCAGTATAGTCGGGGCCATTAATTCTCTTAGCGACTCCGGCAACCTTTTGCAGTGTTGTAACGGGAACTAATTTACCCTCGACAACAAATTCATTCTGGTCTTTCACGATCTGGTTGAGGAGTTCCTCGGCAGTTCCCTTCCAGACGCCGCTCTTGACGCTAAACGTGACGCCATCTTTGAAGACCACTGCGTTTGATGAACTCCCGACAGGGGATGGGGTCTGAGTTATCACCCAGCCTTGGGTTGGCGTAAAACTTACAGGGCCGACATTATAAGCTGTCCCTGCTAAAACCTCCTTGTTGTGAACAGCCTCGTTGATGGCTGGCATGACTCCCGACCATAAAAACACCACAAGATAAACGCTCACCGTCGGCCAAATGAGCCGACGATCGAGTCCAAACAGTCGATATTCAACCGGTACAGGGGCTTCGTGTCTTAGGGGGGACATACAATTTTCCTTTTTGCGGTGCTAAACAGGGGTGAAGCAGATTCCGGGACGACTTCTCGAAAAACTCCAACACCGCCGCATCTTCAAAAGATGGTAAGTTTGTTACCGAGAATCGAAGGGTGAAAGCCCCTGCATTTATGCATGGGGATGAAACCCGTTCGCGCAGCGTGCCCGTCAGGGCTTAGGGGAATTTATTCCCCGTCAAGATATCTGTGCTATAATTACGCTATAGAGTTGAGCGTAAAAGTGCTGGTATTTGAGGCAAAATTGGAAGGAACAAACGAGCAGTATGGAAAGCTGGATGAAGCTATCCGTACTGCCCGATTTGTTCGGAACAGTTGCCTGAGATACTGGATGGACAACAAAGACATCGACAAATATGACTTGAGTGCATATTGTGCTGTCCTTGCAAAAGAATTCGAGTTTGCTGCTAACCTTAACTCTATGGCTCGTCAAGCTAGTGCAGAGCGAGCTTGGGCAGCAATATCTCGGTTCTACGACAACTGCAAGAAAAATAAGCAAGGATTGAAAGGATATCCACGCTTTAAGAAAGAACAAACACACGGTTCTGTTGAATACAAGACCAGTGGATGGAAATTTTCTAATGACAGACGCTATATTACCTTGAACGATGGTTTTGAGGCGGGAACCTTTAAGATGTGGGGAACCCGCGATTTGCATTTCTACCGCCAGTCGCCTACGGAGGGAGACCCTCCTGCAGCGCTGGCTCACCAGTTGAAGCAAATCAAGCGCGTCCGTGTCGTGCGTCGTGCAGATGGCTATTATTGCCAATTCTGCATTGACCTTGAACGATTGGAGAAACGAGAACCGACACTTAAGACCGTCGGGATTGATGTTGGGTTGAACCACTTCTACACCGATTCTGACGGCAACACGGTTGCGAATCCACGTCATCTCCGTAAAAGCGAGAAGTCGTTGAAACGATTGCAACGTCGTTTGTCTAGAACTAAGAAAGGTTCCAAGAACCGTGTAAAAGCACGCTTGTTGGTGGCAAGAAAACACCTCAAGGTAAGTAGGCAGCGTAAAGACTTTGCCGTGAAGACAGCAAGGTGCGTAGTCCAGTCTAACGACTTGGTGGTCTATGAGGACTTGAAGGTGCGCTCGATGGTGAGGAATAGATACCTTGCCAAATCGATATCTGATGCAGCGTGGACTCAGTTCCGCAGTTGGGTTGAATATTTTGGAAAAGTGTTTGGTGTGGCGACGGTTGCAGTTCCGCCCCACTACACCTCCCAAAACTGTTCTAATTGCGGGAAGGTCGTCAAGAAGTCTTTGAGTGTTAGGACGCATACTTGTTTGCATTGTGGACATACTCAAGATAGAGACCATAACGCTGCACGAAACATACTTGAGAGAGGACTCCGTACCGTGGGGCACACGGGAACGTTAATCGCCTCTGGAGACATCGACCTCTATTCTGGTGAAGAAATTCCTCAGAACAAGCCGAGTCGTGGAAAGAGGAAACCCAAGAAGTGATTCTTGGAATCCCCCGCCTTTAGGCGTGGGGAGGATGTCAAAAACCCAATAGCGTACTAGGCTAGAATCGGGTTCTGCTGCCGCCCCAATCGCCTGAGTTGCACTCGCCCCGAAACTTTTCAATCCCATCTATGGCGATCCTGCCGCTGCGCCGGTCGATATTGACACGCGGTTTATTTAGCCCGTTCATCCGGTATCTTCCCGTAATGCGATCGGGCGAAACCTGAAGGTTTTCGAGCGTCCACCATCCATTGTCACCACCGGAATTGATCGGCGCGATGAGCCTTCCGCCGAGATGGATTTTTCCGAGTGTATCACGGATTTCGACCTGAACCTCGGAATCGAAGTCGCTAGTCGTTGACTCTATGCGATTACTCAGTTCGTAGCGATGGCGGCGGTTGTCCCATTCATATCCATAGCGATTTGCAACAGACGGTTTGCGACCTTCACCATAGCAGATCAACGTCAAATTTTGGCGCGCCGATCTGTCATTGTGACTATCGGATGTGCCTTGTTCCCGCAGATAAGTATCGATCGCGGCCTGGGCTTTACGGATTTCTGTTGAACTACAGGATCGTCCTTGTTGCAGGATCTCTCCTTGAGGGTTAAAAAGGACTGTGCAGCCACTTCCCGATCTCATACCAGTCACACTCAGATTACCGTTGTCTAAAGTGTCAATCACTGCTTGAGCGTTAACAGGATGAGTGACTGTAAGAGTTAATAAACCCACAATAGTAGGGGCTAATATTCGCAAGCTTTTTATTGGTTGCATTGAGATTCTGGCTAATTTCAAGGGGGGTACTTACCAACACCAAGACGCTTGTTTGGTAAATTGGGGTTTGGCTAACGGCGAATCATAGTTTAGACATCAGAACGGGATTATTGATCGCAGTGATGCCAATCAACGTAAAAGATGTTTCTATAGCGACCGTTTGAGGTAACGATTTCTACACAACGGCCTGAGTTGCCTTCAGTCCAGAAGGAAGCAACAGAACTATTTGACACTGTTTGGTTGTGGCGATAGGTATATCCTCGCCGCCGCACTTCCCTCTCTGCTTGACCAGCCCTCGCTCCTATTAGGTCTGGCAATGGTTGGGAGGAATTGCTCGTATTTTGAGTACTTTGTGCATCGCCGCGATCGCAATCTGCCGTGGTTCCGGTATCAGCCAGAGAGACATAGCGACCTTGTTCTGTCCTCACGCTAATGCACCGACCGGTTTTAGTTTGAGTCCAAAAGCTATAAGTAGAATCATCAGATTTTTCAGCCCAGCGAAACCTATAGCCCCGCTTTTGGAGTATGGCTTCTCCATCTCGTCCGCGAACATTCACTAAATCTTGAAGTCCGCGAACAGGATCTCCAGCATTTTGAGCCTGGGCATTGAGGGCAATCGTGATGATTAGGGAACTCACGACGATCGGAATTAAACGGTTTATTTTCATGTTGTTTTCTCAAGAGTGCAAATAATCTTAAGAATCATTACAAATTGGATTGCTTTAACCTAAAGCGCCCCTTCATTGGTATCAGAGAAGTAGTAGTTGTAAAACTCAGTCCCCGTCTTTTTGTTAATCACCACAACCTGCTTAGTACCTCGGTCATAGATGACGCGCACCTGCTCGTTTTCGCCAATGAATGTATTGCCAGATGTTCTCTTCAGATAGCCGTGGAAGAGAAATTCCCCCTCCGTAATTTGGATGACGATTGTATTTTTGTCCTGTACTGTCATGTAGGTGACAGGTTTAGAAGATTGGGAAATGATCATAGAAACAGGTTCAAATCTTTGAGCTTGGGCAGAGCTAACCAGCCCCTCCATGCTCCAGAAAAGACTCCCAGCAGTGATAAAACAAAGAGCAACGATTTTTTTCTTCACGCTTTTCATGGCGCTCAATCCTGTTATTAAAAAAATGGAAATAATTAATGATAGGACAAGAACACAGATGTCAGGGTGATAGTTAAAGTTTGACATAATTGTAGGTTACGATTGTCTCAAGCATTCGTCTTTAGGCGTTCCCGCTTTTTAAGGCACAAAGCTACGAAGGAAAAAAAAGTAATTTTAGAATTTCATAGTTCTGATTGAGCAACGCCAATATTTTAGACAGCTTCAAATTTCCCATGTTTTCTTATTTACCTCAAGTGCAGATAAATCAGTTAACTTACTTCCAGGCAAATTACCTGAAAACACTCTTATATAGGCTGTAGTTTTGGTAATCTCAGGATTGGGCAATAAAATACTTCATTTGCTTAAAAGTTTCTGTATTTTTATATACAAATTTTGTTTTTAATTACATAGGCATTTAAAACTTTTCTTATTATTTTTTAATCATGTTTTATTTTGTCACTACTAAGTAGGTCAACCTAATTAAACATAAAACGCTCAACTTGGTACTGACCTTGGTCGGCTCTGTTTTTTATACCCTCAATAATAGCGATTGCCTACGGCAGAGCTAAGCGCCAAAGGCGCACGCTGCGCGAACGCTTAACGCGCTCTTCATATTCATCCTCAAAAACTTGGGCGGCAAGCTCCGGAGCGCTTGAGATGCAACCATTCGTCTTCAATGCGATTCATTTGTGGGCTATAAGGAGGTAGAAAAAAGATGTACAACCGCAAGCTGAGTGCCAACGTTGATGCTGCTGGCGAGCCAAAAGACTTTTGTGAACAGAGGCATTATCATGAATAATTACGGTAAAAAAGTCCAGTTTCTAGTAAGCGGTGTGCAGCAAATTCAGCTTGCCAATCCATGAGTTGGACATAGGTTGGTGCTTTCAATGTTCCAAGCATCAAAGCGTAATCAAAGCTAGATTTCGGCTCCCAAATACCGAAGATGTTTATCCGTCTACCACGTCGTCTATTTTGTCGAATACGTTTTTGCTCTCCCCTACGTCCATAAGTGTAATCAGTGGGACTAGTGCAGTAACAACCAGATTCATCCAAGTACTTTAAACAAACCAATCCTAATTGTGCCCTTCTTCTTGAGTAATTCCCAATCTTGGCGTTTAGCTTGTAAATATTCTGCATTCGGACTTAAAGTCGGACAGTAGCGGATACGTTTCCAACACCACCCCTTTTTTTGAGTAGTCGCCTGATTTGTTCGGCTCCTAGTTCGATTTGTCGTTCCTCAAATAGCTTTTGACTTAGCTGCCGAGTACGCTCATCGGCGATTTTGTCCCAAGCATTCTTCTACTACTTGCCAATCAACTTCATGCCAAGTTCTCTTTTTTCCACGTCCTCGAGCTTCCCACAAACCTCCTAACCCCTGAAATTGCCAGCGTTTAATTGTCTGCCTTACCGTTTGTTGTGCCCAACCTAAATACTCTGCAATAGTACGGTACATTCCATCCGTGGGCATTGAGGCGCAAAGCGTTAGCGAAGCTCCTCCCGAATGAGGCTCGCTCTTTGTTTGGTTCGACGTGGTACTTTATCTACACAGCTGAGTTCTTTGAGTGTCAGGTCTTCTTCCGCAGTTAGTATTATTTTTAACGCGCTAGGCATCACTTATCACTTAATGTTTATAGTCTATTTATTTTACGTTTTTTTTGGTTGACCTACTTAAAAAATCAATTGATTTTTTCCCAGTTCAAAAACTTCACTTACATCAGTTAAGCTGTTGCAGATATCTGGTAATATTTAGATTACATCCATTAAAACATCATATACGTCACTTAAGGCTGGAAACCGCTTTTGAGCAAAATTAATATGAAAACAAGTTAAAATTTTCATTTAGAAATGAAAGAAGACAAAAATAAATCACTGCGAAAAAGAGGAGTAGTTCTAACTGCTGTCGGGATGAAGAGATTGCAAACTGCAATTTTAGAAGAAGAGAGACAAAAAAGAGGAAGTAAACGTTTTACCCAAGTAGAATTAAGCGATCGCATTGGAATTTCTACCTCTAGTTTAAGCCGTTTATGGTCTTTGAATTCGAGGATAGATCCGCGTACCCTGAGAATCTGCTTTAGTGCTTTTGATTTAGTGTTGCATGAAGATGACTACACCCTCTATGATGCCAATGATATGGATTTTCTGCGGGAATATTCGCCAGAAGATAGACAACTGATAGATCGAGATTTATCTGACAATTCAGCTAATGCAGATTTATTACCAGAAAGTGAATTGTCGGGGGAAAAACAAACAATCACACCAAATACTGCACCATCTCAAATTGTTTCCGTCTTTCTCGGTGAAGAGAAAATTAAGAGTGAAATGACACTCAACAAACAGAGCGATTACAACGATGGAACAAAGATTAGTGAATATATAAAATAT
Organism: Scytonema sp. PCC 10023; assembly: GCF_963920835.1. Lineage (NCBI taxonomy): Bacteria > Bacillati > Cyanobacteriota > Cyanophyceae > Nostocales > Scytonemataceae > Scytonema > Scytonema sp. PCC 10023. Next base: position 59,438 of record NZ_CAWUDP010000015.1, on the reverse strand, counting down.
CCCTGCGCTCCTTTATCTTTAGATTCTAAATTCTATATTCCTCGTCCTCCATTAGAAGAATTAGCATATCAAGAAATCACGCAACCGGGATGCGTCATTCGCATTCAAGGTTGTCGAGGCATGGGTAAAACTTCTCTGATGTTGCGGATTGTAGCTCATACCAGAATGTTAGGGTATGAAACTGCAAAAATCAATATCGCTCAAGTTGATATTGATGTTTTGCGAAAACCTCAATTATTCATGCAATGGTTAGCTGCTAGTATTGCTCGTCAACTAGGCAGAGAATTTAATGTCGATAAACATTGGGACGAAGAAATAGGTAGTAAACTCAGCTGCACTCTTTATCTAAAAGAATGTTTGCTTGCACCTTTAGAAAAACCTTTACTATTAGTATTAGACGAAGTTCAGCGTATTTTTGAATATCCCGATCTAGCCAATGAATTTTTACCTCTGTTACGTTCGTGGCAAGAAGAAGCGCAACAGGATGAAGTATGGACAAAGCTGCGTTTGGTGATTGTTTATTCAACAGATGTTTGTCTTTCTATTGAAATTAATCAATCTCCTTTTAACATTGGGCTACCATTGAAATTATCAGAATTTACTTCTGAGCAAGTAATTGAGTTAGCCAACCGCTATGGAATTGATTGGCAACAAAACAAGCAAGTGCAGCAATTAATGGAATTAATCGGGGGACATCCAGCATTACTAAATATTACTCTTTATCACCTGCTCTATCATAAATTAACCTTAGAAGAGATTTTGCAAACAGCAATCACAGAAGTAGGAATTTATCGTCAATATTTACAAAACTTATTAAATAAATTACAAAAAAATACCCAATTATTAGATACTATGAAAATCTTTTTAACAAAAGATAAAAATATCGATTTAGATATGTTAACTGCCTACCAATTAGAAAATATGGGGTTAATTCAATTGCAACAACAAAAATGGGTAATTAGTTGCCAATTATATCGAGACTTCTTTAAAAAATATCTGATGTCATAATTAAACAAAGTTCAGCAAATTATGATTTGCTATTATGAACAAAAGCATTTATAAAGTTGGTGGTTGTCTAAATGCTAATGCTGCTAACTATGTTAATAGACAAGCAGATATTGAGCTTTATACAGCCCTGAAAGCGGGGGAATTTTGCTATGTATTCAACTGTCGTCAAATAGGCAAATCTTCACTACTGGTACATACCAAGCAACGATTACAAAATGAAGGCTTTAGTTGTGCTTACATTGATATTACGCAAATATATAGCCAAGAACTCACCCAAACACAATTTTATAAAGGGATAATTGTCCGCTTGCTGCATAGTTTTGGATTAGCTAAGAAAATCGATTTTGCAGCTTGGTGGCAAGAACAAACTGAGTTTTCACTCATACAACGCTTGGGCAATTTTATTGAAGATATTTTGCTAGTCAATCTGAGTAACAATCGGATTTTTATTTTCATTGATGAAATTGATAGCTTGCTGCAATTAAGCTTTGGCATAGATGATTTCTATGCGTGGATTCGGGCTTGTTATCAACAAAGAGTCCATAATCCTGAATACGAACGACTGGGTTTTGCTTTATTTGGAGTTGCAACTCCCTCTGATTTAATTCAAAATAAACTCAAAACACCTTTTAATATAGGTGTTGCTATTAATTTAGAAGGGTTTACATTAGCAGAGGCTCAACCTCTGGTAGTGGGATTAGAGCAAGTTGTGAACAATCCCCAAAGGGTATTTAAAGAAATTATTGCTTGGACTAATGGACAGCCATTTCTAACGCAAAAATTATGTCAGTTGGTGGTAATAACCAAGCAACAGCATTACAGCCAAGGGATGAATCTAGAAAGTAACAACGGCAAAACTAGCCCACCTTTGGAAATTGCACCAGGTAAAGAAGCAGATTGGATAGAGTGTTTAGTGCGATCGCAAATCATTAACAATTGGGAATCTCAAGACGAACCAGAGCATTTACGCACAATTCGCAATCGCCTGCTTTACAATACTCAACGCATTAGTAGATTACTCGGAATCTATCAGCAACTTTTACAAGCTATTCCCGTAGCAGCCGACGACAGTCGAGAACAGATAGAACTGCTGCTTTCTGGTTTGGTAGTTAAATATCAAGGATATTTGCAAATCCGCAATCGCATATATCAAGACGTTTTTAATCGGGAATGGGTAGAAGCACAATTAAATCAACTATGTCCCTACTATGAAACAGTATCAGCTTGGATTGCTTCTCAAAAACAGGATACATCCCGGCTTTTACGGGGACAAGCTCTAATTGATGCCCAAAAGTGGGCGCAAAACAAAAGCCTCAGCGATTTAGATTACCAATTTCTGGCTGCCAGTCAGGATGCAGAACAGCAAGAAATCCGGCGGCAATTTGCGGCGCAGCAAGAAAGCGAAAGGTTCTTTCGGCAACTAGCAGAAGCAATGCCCCAGATGGTATGGATTGTAGAGCCAGATGGTAGGCTGTCTTATAGCAACCAGCACTTAAGTAGCTTTTTGGGGCGATCGCTTTCGGAGGTGACAGATTGGAAACGCCTGGATTTGGTTCATCCTGAAGATCGCCCCAATAGCCTTGTCGCTTGGAAATATTCCCTAGAAACTAACTCACCTTATGAAGTGCAACTGAGAATACAAGATGTCGCGGGAAACTATCGCTGGTTTCTCAATCGGGCGATTCCCATCAAGGATGGAAGCGGACAGGTAGTCAAGTGGTTTGGCACCAGCACCGACTTAGATGATTTGAAACGACAAGAAGAATTCCGGCGACTGCAAGAAGTTGAAAAGCGACTGCAACAAGAAAAACGTGCCAGTCGCTTGCAAAAGTGGTTACTGGGGACTGTTAGTATTGCTTTCGTCGTCGCCAGTTTCTTGGGAATGTATGCCTTCGCTCAAAGACATCAAGCCACTCTCCGAGAAATTGAAGCGATCGCTAACGTCTCGGAAGCTCAGTTTGCCTCTGGGAATCGATTAGATGCTTTAGTCAGTGCCATCAAAGCCCAGACTCGATTGAGCAAATTAGCGGATGTGCCTGCTGAATTAGTTACCAAGGTAGATCGAGAATTGCGCCGTGCCACCTTTCAAGTCATTGAACGCAACCGCCTAAACGGTGAACAGGGAAAAGTGCGGGGTGTTGCCATCAATACCGACGGACAGACAATCGCTGCTGCTCACCAACAGGGTAAAATTACTTTGTGGAAAAGTGATGGCACATTGGTAAAAGTACTCAGCGGTCACAAAGGAGAAGTCTTTGATGTCACCTTTACTCCCAAAGGCGATAGACTGGTTTCGGCTGGGCAAGATGGCACGGTGCGACTGTGGAAGCTGGACGGTACACTGGTTAAAACACTCAACGGACATCAAGATTCGGTGCAATCGCTCGCCGTCAGCCCTAACGGACAATGGATTGCCTCGGCTAGTAACGACAGGACAGTAAAACTTTGGGGCATCGACGGCAGCTTGATTCGCACTTTCAAGGGACACAGCGGTGCAGTTTCAAAGGTGGCGTTTAGTCCTGTTGATGCTAACATCCTAGCCTCGGTCAGTGCTGATAATACTCTCATCCTCTGGAATTTGCAGGGTAAGAAAATTCGGACACTGAATAATCCCATCGCATCCAAAAAAGGCAAAAACCGTCTGATGAGTGTCACCTTCAGCCCCGATGGTCAAACCCTGGTAGCTGGAGACTGGATTGGTAATGTTATCTGGTGGACTGTCACTGGCACTTTATTGGAAACTGCCACAGAACACGACAGCAGCGTGGTGACTCTCGCCTTTAGCCCCGATGGACAAACCCTCGCTTCAGCTGGTTGGGATAACACAATTAAGTTTTGGAACAGCGCTCGAACTGTCAATCAAACCCTGTATGCCCATATTAACGGTACATGGGAAGTAGCTTTCAGTGCCGATGGTCGTCGTTTGATTTCCGGTGGTGAAGACAACTTGGTGCGGCTGTGGCAGCGGCAAAGCGATATTCTCACTGTATTGCGGGGTCATCGTGCCTCTGTTTGGCACACGCCGATTAGCCCTGATGGGCAAACAATCGTTTCCTCTAGTGCTGACGGCACCATTAAGCTGTGGAATCGAGCCGGACAACTGCTCAACACCTTAACCCCGCCACCGGGACAGGTTTGGTCAGTGGATATCAGCCCAGATGGGAAGGCGATCGCCGCAGGTAGCGATGATGGTTCCTTGACTTTATGGACGATGCAGGGAAAACCCTTAAAAACGATCTCAGCCCATAACGCAACAGTGCGGGATGTGGTGTTTAGTCCCGACGGGCTAGAAATAGCTTCCATCAGTTGGGACGGTACAGCCAAACTCTGGAAGCAGGATGGCACTTTGATCCAAACCCTGAGTGAGTCCCTACCTAAAAACCGCGATCGCCTCAATGCTGGAACATTTAGCCATGATAACCAATGGTTAGCGATCGGCGGTCGAGATACGTTTCTTCGCCTCTGGCACAGGAATGCAAACGGGAAGTTTCCATCTCAGCCGCAATTTACCCTGAAAAGTCATAACGAGACTATTTGGGATGTCGCCTTTAGTCCTGATGGAAAGTTTGTTGCTACAGCCAGCGAAGACACGACAATTAAACTGTGGTCGTTAGACGGTAAATTAATTCGCACCATTCCCGCCCACACAGATCGGGTAAATGGTATCACCTTCATTCCCCCCCATTCTGGACTCCCCGACAACTGGGGTACTGTCCTAGCCTCTGCCGGTTGGGATAATACTGTGAAACTGTGGTCGCTAGATGGCATCTTGCACGCTACTCTGGAAGGACATGAACAGCGAGCATTGAATGTTGCATTTTACCCCGCTACTCATAATCAGGGAGCATTGCTAGCATCTGCCGGGTTAGATGATATTGTGATTCTTTGGCAACTCGATCGCGTCTTGGATAATAACCAGATATTGCACTCTGGTTGTATGTGGATACGAGATTATTTGCGATCACATCCAGATTTGAGCGATCGTCAATCTCTTTGTCAGGTGGAAAAAACGATTCCTCCAGCCTACTCGAATACATCCGGTTAAGCCTGTTAGCCAAAGAATTTCATCAAGTTATTTCATGGTTGATTAAAAATTTAGGCAACGAAGTTATCAAGGTTTAGAGCGACCGACTCCGAAATACTTGATTTTAGATGCGTTCGCCCTGCTGTCCTGCCCGTCCAGTTCGTGCAAATTAAAGGGTCAGAATCCCCCATTAATTGCATTCTGACGAATGACTTCTTCTTCAAAAAGCATCTGTGCTGTTACTCAAATAACACAGCACAGATGTTCTCAACGCTTAATTCCCTTAAACCGTTCTTTTGCTGACTCAAAGGCTTCTTGCATCACAGACTGAATCTTTTGAGGATCAGGTTTCTTGCCCCCCATTAAGTCACCAAAGTAAACACAAGACCCTTCGCCCAGTGCCCAGGTGTAGGCGGCTGCCCAGGAAGCTGCTATCACACTGCCGAAACCTGGCACGAATTTGAGTAATTCACGTCCGACTGCTCGTGCTAAGAAGCCACTGGCGATCGCACTGACAACACCCCCCGCCTGCGATGGAGTCAGCGTCTGTCCATACAATTTCCCCAGCACCCCCACCATCGACACTTGCAACGCTGTCAGTGCTGGCATCGTCGCAAAGGGCAGCGGCACAGCTGCGAGCGTGGCTGATATGATAGCAAATACCAAAATGTAACGGCGTCCAACATCCCGGTAAAGGTCACCGATTTGTCTGCCAGTGTCCTCATCTAATAACTGATAAATCGCCCGCGCTTCAGCTTCGGGGAGTAGATCTGCCAAGATATCCCTCAGCGCCTCTAAGCCATAAAATACAGGATTGTAGCCGTCCTCTTCCAGGGTAAAGTCAATCAATAGAGAGCGATCGCATAGTCCTGCAAAAGCTTCCTGCATTGCGGCGAATGCTCGGTTCACCTCCTCATAGTCTGGTGGATATGCCGGATGATCGCCTGTACCGGGAGGATACACCTCATGCAAGCAAGTCACCGCCAGCAGACAGGGAATGTCTGGATATTTCTCACGCAGCTGAGCAGCAATTTGTCGCAGTGTGTCAGTCGCAAAATCATTAATTTTGACCGTCAGAATCAAGATTTTGGCGTGACGGTTCTTCTGTTGCAAATCTCCAACCAGTTCCTGAATGATCACCTGAGTGTCCTGGTTCACATCGCCCAATCCAACCGTATCTGTAAAAATGAGTAACGGTAGGTCGCCCGAAGGGTAGGCGTAGCGCTGGGTGTGTTGTGTGTGCGGACGAAATCCCTGCCCGACAATCTCCGCAGAAACTCCTGTCAGTCCCCGCACAATTGAACTTTTTCCGGCTTGGGGCTTACCAATCAAGAGGGCTTCTGTGGTTGGCAGTTCTGCGCGAACTCTCTCCAAAATCTCTGCAACCTGATCTTCGCTGACGCTAAACCATTTCACAACGGTCTGTACCACTTGCTCTGTTGGTAGAAGTTGCGTCAAGCGTGCTGTTGCGTTATTCCAGACACCAGTAATGCGGCTTGTCCAGGAATCATCGACCGACTTGAGCGTCACATCATCCGTCGGTTCACTAAACTCTTGAGAATCAGCCGACGATGAGTCAACGTCACGTTGTTCAGTCATGGGCATCCAAAAGGTAGATTTTATTCTAACTACACTTTGTCTATCATTCAGGACGTTTCATAGGGTTGACCATTGAGATTGTTATACCCAAAAGTTCCTCACACGCACGTCCCAAAGAACTTCCTATTCGCCAATCCCTTGACCAAGCATAGCAAACAAGCTCCTACACCGTCAGCTTATCTTTGGGCAACTTTTTGGCTCTACTCTCAAATTTTACCGCACGCTCCCTTCGCGTACGCGAAGAGCGTAAGTTCCTTTGGAGCAGGCTTGTGCCAACACAAATCAAATAGGATTGCTATACTCACTCCCAAGAGCTATGGAGAAAAAATGCAAATTCCACTTTGAGCAACTCTTGTTTGCTGAATATTTTGTTTATAACCTGAAAAAAGTAAGGCTTTATCTTTACATTGGAAACTAATCCACGTTCCGCTGAACGTCGTGCCTAAAAGAATCCTGCTCAAACTCAAAAGTGAAATTTTAAAAGTATTAAAACTCATTTATGATAAACTTATTATAAGTTTTATATTTTTTTGAAAAGCAATTGGTACAAGCGAATGTATTTATTTGTTTACAGAATTTGATATTATAGCAATCCTAAATCATTCGTGAGAAACAAGATCCCCGACAACTTTTACGAAGTCGGGGATCTGTGGCTTTCAATTCTCACAAATCAAATATGATTGCTATAAGTCTGAGCATTTACTTCTAAATAGTTAAAATTTAGTAACAGAATTTGATATTAAGTGTGAGCATTTACTTCTAAGAAGTTAAAATTTAGTAACAGAATTTTACTTTCAGTTACAAAAACGAGTATATGGCGAAAACATATGTAAAAAATTGATGAGATTATAGAAGTCAAATGAGATCAAAATTTAGAATCGATGCATTCATCCAGCATTTCATTAAACCTACCTTGAAAATCAGAGCATTAGCCATCGGAATTTGCTTGAAGACACCGTCGCTTATATGCCACTAAAACAAACTGGCAGAGGAAAACAAATCCTGGAGTTTATCAATTCACATCTTGCACCAGCTTGCCAACAGATGCTACATTGAATAAGAAAAGTTTTATGACTGATTTGACTGACAAAAGCGCCATTTTAATCGTTGATGACACTCCCACCAATTTAGAAATACTGTTCGATTTTTTAGCTGACTCTGGATTTACAGTTTTAGTTGCAGAAGATGGCGAAAGTGCGATCGCACGAGCAGAATATGCGCCACCCGACCTGATTCTGTTGGATGTACTTATGCCGGGGATAGACGGTTTTGAAACTTGCCGCCGTCTGCAAGCTAATGACTCAACAAAAGATATTCCGATCATCTTCATGACCGCACTTTCGGAAACAGTGGATAAGGTCAAAGGCTTGAGTCTTGGTGCAGTGGATTACATCACCAAACCGCTTCAGCATGAAGAGGTTTTAGCCCGTATTGAACTCCATCTGAGGATTGCAAACCTGACTAAAACACTTCAACAGCAAAATCTGCGTTTGGAGGTGGAAATTTCGGAACGCACACGGGTAGAGGAGAAACTGCGCGAACAAGCTGCGCTACTCGATATCACGACAGATGCAATTGTTGTTAAAGACTTGGACAACCGAATCCGTTTTTGGAACAAAGGGGCTGAAAATTTATACGGATGGAAGGCAATAGAGGCGATCGGCAAAAATATAAATCAGCTTCTGTATCCAGCCGAAATATCTCAACTGCAAAATATTCAGGAAAGTTTAGTTGAGTGTGAATCGTGGCAAGGTGAGTTGACTCAGGTACACAAGGAAGGTAAAGAGATTATTGTTGCCAGTCGGTGGACTTTGATGCGCGATCAACATGGGCAACCTCAATCAATTCTTACAGTCAACACTGACATTACACAGAAAAAACAACTTGAAGCACAGTTTCTCCGGGCGCAGCGACTGGAGAGCATTGGCACACTTGCTGGCGGTATTGCACATGACCTCAACAACATACTCACTCCAATTCTGACGGCAGCGCAACTCCTGCAGCTAAAACTCCCCAATACTGATGAGCGGAGTCAGCAGATGTTTCAGACAATAGAAACTAACGCTAAACGTGGGGCGGGTTTGGTCAAGCAAGTGCTACAGTTTGCACGTGGAGTCGAAGGTAAGCGGACGATTGTGCAAGTGAGTCACTTGTTCTCGGAAATTAAGCAGATTGTCCAAGAAACATTTCCCAAATCCATCGAATTTTCCACGAATATAAAGTCAGACCTTTGGGCTGTTGTTGGAGATGCCACACACTTACATCAGGTGCTGATGAATCTAGTCGTCAACGCTCGCGATGCCATGACAAGCGGCGGGACTCTAAGTATCTGTGCCGAAAATGTATTCATTGATGAACACTATGCCCGCATGAATCTTGAGGCAAGCGTCGGTCCTCATATCATGATAAGTGTTGCAGATAGAGGAGTTGGTATGCCGCCAGAAATAGTGGATAGAATATTCGAGCCGTTTTTCACCACTAAAGATTTTGGCAAAGGTACAGGGCTGGGTCTTTCTACCGTGAGGGGGATTATCAAAAGCCACGGTGGTTTTGTGAACGTCTACAGCAAGTTCGGAAGAGGAACTGAATTTAAAGTATTCTTGCCAGCAGTCGAGGCAACAGCAACACCGCTTGCAGAAAACCTCGAACTACCAACAGGAAACGGAGAATTGATTCTGGTTGTGGATGATGAAGCCCCAATTTTAGAGACGATCAAAATCTCGTTAGAAACTTACAATTACAAAGTGTTGACAGCCAGCGATGGAATTGAGGCGCTCGCACAGTATGCTCAACACAAAGATGAAATTAGCCTGGTGTTGGTGGATATGATGATGCCGTCATTGGATGGAGCAACCACCATTAGCGCATTGCAAAAAATGAATTCAGGTGTCTTGATTATTGCTGTCAGCGGTCTGGTAACCAGTGATAAACAGGCGGGGACTAGGGGAGTCAAAGCATTTCTTTCTAAGCCTTACACGACAAAGGAATTATTGCAAGCTTTACACAGCATTCTTTACCAGAAATCGAAAAACCCAGCAATTCATTAGCGACCATATATAGCGGTTTTGCAACCCTTGTAAGGTATACAAAGAAATAATGAACCACAGATGGACACTCATGGGACACAGATAAATAATTACTTCATTCAATTGAATTGCGCTATGGTTTGATGAAGTGACAAGCTACAATATTCTTCTAGGGATGTCAAAAATATAACATTATTGCTGAATTGAATTCAGGTTATGTTACTGTTGCAGCAGCACAAAATCATAGCCATATTGACTTTGACGCGCGGGTTGAACTTCCACTAAAACCCCAACACGAGTATCAGTTTTGGCATCAACTTTGCGATCGCCCGTCTCGTCAAATTCTACTTCTCCAGTAGCGCCCTTGGCGACAAAACCAGGCGCAGACAATACTCGTTTTAATTCTTGTTTTAATTCTTCAGGAGTAAGATTATCTTTGCTAATCCTCCTCAAACCTTCAGCAATCACCTGAGTGGCATCGTATGCTGTTGCTGTGCGCCAGTTCACCTCAAAAGAACCCCACAATGATTCAGCATCGAGTTCAAATTCACTTGTTGGGTTAGACTGCTTTCGATGCCAAGGGACAGCAACCACCAAATGTTCAGCAGCTTGACCTTGTCCCAGAATTTTGTGACTATACATCACATCTCCACCAAGTAGCGTCAATTTCTTAGTGCCATTATTAGCATTGAAAATTTGCAAAGCCTGATCGGCTTCGTTAAATTCCGGGACGAGTAGTAGCACCTGTGCTTGTTTTGCGGCTGTTGTTACACAAGTATGTGCGTCGAAATCAGCGCCAAGATGACACGCATTCCCACCGTCAACTACCTGACCACCTTTTAATTTCAGTTGCCTTTGGAAAGCTAAAGCAAAAGAATTGCTGTACTGACCTTTAGGATTAAAAACAATCACAGCTTTTTTGTAGCCTGATTGTTGTACCATATATTTTATTAGGTCTTCAATTGCGATCGCATCACTGGTAGCTGTGCGAAAAACGTACTCACTAAAATCCAATCCCGGATTATTTTTAGAGTGTCTAATGGCAGTGCTAGTAGGAGAAATAACCACAAGTTTCTTGTCGTATACCGTTCCTGCTTTGAGAATAGCACCAGTAGAGGAATGACCTATGGCTGCTAAGATATTCGTTTCTACTAGTTTCTGAGCTACTTTTTCAGCAAGGTCTGGCTTACCTTCATCATCAGCAATTGTCACCTGCAAGAGTTTGCCATGAATTCCACCCGTGCAGTTAATCTCATTTTGAGCTTGGGCAACTCCTCGCAATATTTCTTGTGCCATGCGGGAATCAGTGCCGATAGGAACACTAATGGCAATGTTGAGAGGATTTTGAGTATTTTGACTGACAAAACAAGTCTTTGAACTGGCACTTTTGGGAACGGGAAGTTCTTTAATTTTTGTCGGTTCATGACTCACAGCATTGTTGAGGTAAATAAGTGTTTCTGGGTCATGAGAATTTTTCTTGAGAAATTTGTGGAAGTCTTGAATAGCTTGAGCAAAGTTGTTAGCAGCAAAAGCTTTTACCCCAGCTTGTTTGTCAGGATTAGTATTGGAGACAAGGAGAATCTTTTCTCCCTGACTAAAGTTGTTTGGCAAAAGTTGAGGTTGTACTGTTACTGGCTGCGGTCGATTTATTGGTTCAACAGGTTTGGGGTAATGACTTGTCTTTGTGTAGACTAAGAATGCCAGTGCGATCGCTACTCCTATCACAAGTGCTACTTTCCTAACACTGAACAGAAAAACCCATAACTTTTTGGGCCACAGTAGTGGCTTTGCTGACGGATTTTGACAAATAATAGGGAGCCAGGAAGCACAGGGATTGTCGTCTTCCATCAATTCTTCTAAGCGTTCGCGTGCTTCTCGCATTGCTAAGTACAAAGATTTACCATTTGAAAAAGCTTTTAAGAAGTATTTCAAAAATTGCCGCGCTACTTCGTCAGGTATAGGTTCCCGCATGACAATCATTTGTGGAACTTCCACATCGGTTAATTGTGCAGCCAAACCCAACCCATCACAGGAATTGAAAATTGCTAACTTCAACCCCTTTTTCACCGCAGTTTTCAAGCCCTTCTTTAGCTTCTTCAGTGAAAGAGTTTCAGTGTCATTGATTTGAATTGCTCCAGTATGACTCTCTAACTGACTGCAACTATGCCCTGCAAAAAAGAGAATGTCCCAATGTTTCTCCCACAGCTTATCACTCAGTTGCTTTAGACATGGTTGTCTTAGCTCAGTAACTTCCGCTCCCCGGCGTTTTAATTGCCTCAGTAATCGTTGGTCTGGCTCTAAATCAAGTCCCTGGCTACCACCAAAGATTGCTAAAATTTTCACTGGAGGTTTAAGCGGCTTACAAGGCGGTGCATACCTAGCACTTAGGGCAAATTGCGCGTAAGGTCGTGTGTTAAACAACTCCCACAAATGCCAGGGAAGTTTTTTCAGGTACAAATTATCTGTATAGAAAATTATCCGTACTGATTCATGGAGTTGTACATTTTCCTCAATTCGCACCTGCAACTTTTGCCAAGGGAGTTGGTCAAACCATTCGCGCAAGGAATTCTCCAATGTTCTGGCTGCTTCTTGGCAGTCTTCTAGCAATGAGGAATTTGTAGTCTGAGCGGAAGGTAGATTGATTTGCCTGGTTTTCCCTAACGCGTAGTATCTTTTTGTCAGAGCGTCATATAATCCAGGTAGTTCGGGGGCTGGAGGGAGCCTGCCTGGTATTTTGTGGTGTATTTGACCATCTTCTCCGATTTCTAGTTTGACGGGAAAACCTTGCTCAAAACTACCTTCGTCAATATTTAATACAACAAGCTTGCTCATGGAGGTTGCGAAATAGAGGTTGAAGCCAAGTTTTGCGGATGAGTAGTTAGGATTTTTATTATTTTTTGTATATCTCTTGGTAGGTGCACGATCACTTTTATTTTGTGACTTTTGCTATTGCTCGATGTTCTCTGGTGTAGAACCAAAATTCTTAGTTTGAATCTGCGGGAGTTGCGAAGCACTTACCCCAGTCACAATAGTTCGATTTAGCATCGGGTGATTATGGTGCGTGAACCCAAAATCACTGTCAGGGTGAAACACAACCAGCGTTAACTTCTCATCCAGAGTGCGGAACTTATGCTCCTCCCCAGTTGGAATGAAAAAAATTACCCCAGGTAAAAAAGGCGTAATTCCTTGTGGTGTTTCACACTCACCCACACCTGCTATAACCATGCCCAAACGGTAACTAGGATGCGTATGCATTGTTTGGTCGGTTACAGGAGGAAAGTAAAGGGCATTCAAGCAAGGAGCACCTAATATAAATGGCGGAATCAAGAGACTATCTGTTCCGCCATCAATATATGCAAATCTACCTGTTGGCTCAATCGGACCCCCAATACTAAACGTCCCACAATAATCTGGGCAAGTGACCACAAAACCAGAGGAATCTTCGCTACCAATCCAACCTTCCCCAGGCAGGCTGAAATACATCCCTGGATAGAGTTTAAATTCTTGTTCTCTTGTGTGGCGATACAAAATAGGGTTTCCTTGATAGACAAAGCCAAAGTGAGTGCCCGTGTTGGGTAGATGAAGTCGCCTTTGGTGCCAACCGAGGAACGAATGAGGCAAGTCAGCTTGACCAAATTCTGCTAGATTACCGTGAACTAACTGTGAATAAACTTTGATTGTCATTGCTCTCCGCTTTGATTTACAGCTTGAGAATGAAGGACTGCTGATGGCTTCGATCATCAGCGGGGGCAACATAGTTCTGAGGCATCCCTGAACCTCTCTCAAGATACACTTAAGCCTGTTTTAAGCCTGTTTAATTTGATTGTAAAGTATAAATCAGGTAAAATACATATTTGTCAAGCCTTTCTATGTATCTTTGTTCATTCAGATATGGCAAGACCATCCCTACAAGCATCCCAACCAGGTATTCACTCTGCAAAGCAGGCGCTGACTAAGCGAGGAATCCTACAGAAGGATTTAGTTCAACAGCTGGGTTGTAGCCGTCATCCAATCAGTAGATTTTTTACAGGGAAGCCAGTTGAACAGGAGATATTTATCAATATTTGTGATGAATTAGGATTAGATTGGTTACACATTGCTGACTTATCTGAACTTGCTAAACCACCACAGAATGAACAGCGCCAAGAAGAAAGCACCAGTATAGATAAATTAGTGCAAGAAGTCTGCAGCAAAATAAAAGACAACATACAAGAACGCTGCGGAACTATGCGTGTGTTGGATATGTCCCAACCTATCGATTTGGGTGAAATCTACACGAAAGTTAATATTTTAGAAAAAATTACCGGACGTAAGCGTAAAAAACTTAAAGAGTTACTGCAAGAGTTGCATTTAGAAGATTTTGAAAATTTCGGCTTTGCTCAAGTTACCGAAGAAAGAGTCTGTGGACTAGAGGCGGTAAAAAAATATCAAAAATTGATTGTGCTGGGAAAGCCGGGAGCAGGTAAAACGACATTTTTGAAATACATTGCTATTCAAAGCAATCAGGGTCACTTTCTGCCAAATCTCGTCCCGATTTTTGTAAGTCTTAGAGATTTTGTCGAAACGCCAGATGAACCCAATTTACTCGAATATATTGGGCAGCAATTTTCCGAATGCGGTGTGACTTCTGCTGAAATTCATGAAGTGTTAAGTCACAAAGCAGCCTTAGTGTTATTGGATGGCTTAGATGAAGTTAAACAGGAGCATTACCAACGTGTTTTAAGGGAAATTCGGGAATTATGCGGAAAATTCTATGACAATCATTTTATCATGACTTGTCGCATTGCTGCTTGTGAATACACTTTTGATAAATTTACCGAGGTCGAACTAGCTGATTTTGATAAAGAACAAATTAGTATCTTTGCGACTAACTGGTTTAGAAATAAATCAGCCAAAGCTTCAGACTTTATCAAGCGACTCGAAAATAATCAGCGGATTCAAGAATTAGCAGTTAATCCTCTATTATTAACGCTTTTATGTTTGGTTTTTGAAGAATCAGGTGATTTGCCTGCAAATCGTTCTGAACTTTATAAAGAAGGTTTAGAGGTCTTTCTGAAAAAATGGGATGCGAAACGTGGAATTCAACGCGACCAAGTATACAAACAACTGTCCCCTCAGCGGAAAAAAGATTTGCTGAGTAAAATCGCCTTGACAACTTTTGAACAAGGAAATTATCTTTTTCACCAAAGGGAAGTAGAAAATTATATTGCAGAATATATTTGTGATTTACCGAACGCCGAAACAGATCCAGAAGCGTTACAACTCGATAGTGAGGCAGTTTTACGTTCTATTGAAACGCAACACGGACTTTTAGTTGAACGCGCAAAAAGTATTTATTCTTTCTCTCACCTAACCTTTCACGAATATTTCACAGCTAGAGAAATAGTATTGCGATCGCATCCCCTAGAACAAGCTTTGCAAAGACTCATCCAGCATATTCACGAAATCCGCTGGCGTGAAGTTTTTCTATTAGCAACCGAGATGTCGCAGCCGAACGCCTCAATGCTATTACAAGTAATGAAACAAAAGGTTGATGACCTCTTAGTAGGGAATAAGAAATTAGAGAATTTTTTAAAGCACGTAGCAGAAATATCAACAGCACAGCAGTTGCCAATTAAACCAGCAGCAGTGCGTGCGTTTTACTTTGACATTGATTTTGAAATCGATGTCGAACGCTCCCTGAGTCTCCTTTTAGACCGTTCTGCTAATCTGCTCGTTTGTGCCAGCTTTTTTACTCGTGTTTTTCAAGATACCGACTTTTCCAAAGCCATTGATTTAGTTTTAGACTATGACAGGCGCACTCTCGATCCCACACAAAAGATTATCAATGCGGCTTCTGCAAATGAGGTGATGTATCTTGCTGTTAAACTTGCGATCGACTCAAAAAGACTTGAACCAATTTTAAGAAATAAACTGGAGCGAATCTATCAAAAAGATTTTAGACAAGCACAAGCTGAAGAACTCGACGAAGAAAAAGTCAAACATTTGGCTGATGAAGCCAGAAATGTTGCCAAAAACCACCATCATTTAGGTGGGAAAGATTGGCAGTTTACAACTGAGGAAAAAGAATTACTGAAACAGTATTATTATGCCAACAAGTTATTAGTTGAATGTCTTAACAGTGATTGTCCAGTTAATTCTCAGGTACGTTCAGAGATACTGAATACACTATTATTACCGTCCCATTAATTAATATTATCTTGTCGGCTTTGCAAAAATGGTATGATTATACTTTGCATTAGATCTCTTGGGGAATGTGAGTTCCATCTGTGTCCATGTGTGTCCATCTGTGGTTAATTATTCTTTTTTTTCGACTTTTGCAAGAAGTCTATTATTTTTTTGCTGCTTTTACCAACAAATATCGAGAAAAAATCAGTTAGAAATCTCCTGAGACTCATAGACTTACAGCGCTTTTCATTTACATATAGCGAGTTTCAAATGAATAGACCACACGCAGACCTCGCTTCCATTCCTCTCTCCTGCTCTTGAGAGGCTTTGATTTCTCCCCTTCCCTCGTAGGGAAGGGGTTGGGGGTTAGGTCTCAACACCTGAAAACTGCTGTAAATTACAAACCATGTGGTAGGGGCACGAAGCTTTGCTGTGCCCCTACAGCACTGCCCTATATTCTAATCAATTGAAAACTGCTGCACTTGATTGTCCTAAACAATGAAACTCTGTGTGATACTTGCATCACCCAATGCCACCCTCAGGTTAAACCTGTCTCCTGGGTCAGCAGTAAATTTAAACTGAATATAGTTGTCTCTTCTCCTGGCTTGCACCGTAAAAAAGCTGTTACCTACTGTATCTAACCCAATGAGTTGCAAACCTGCTGGAAGATGGGGATGGCTACCAAGAGGATCTACTTTCATTAAAATCGCTATCCTTTGGTCAGGTTTTGGTAAGATTGCAACCATTAGCGCCACGGCATTGTTACCGAAGTGCATACCCAAATCGATCGCCCTTCTGACACCGCCACCGGGGTTATCTGGGTCAATTTCCCACAAAAGTTCTGCTGCTTTCCAACGAATTTCCTCATCTTGGGTCGTTTGTAGCAGATGGATTAAAGCTGTGCTGGGATCTGAGTCAGGAATGGCTGTTTGATCACACAGATGACTATTTGCTTGACTAGTATACAACTGTGTAATGAAGTCCTTTATCCTATCAAAGTTGGCAAGTTCCACTTTTGTAGGAAGAATATCGGCGAAAACCAAGACTGGGCTATTTCCTTTTGTACCCAAAATGTCTTCTACACTCTGCCATCCTGCGGTGAAAATATTCTCCAACCATTGACTCAGTTGCACTACAGGTTGAGAAGAATGCAACGCAATCAGTAACATATCTAGCGGTTGCAATTGACTAATTGGTAGTGTTGTCCTAGATACTTCCGGTACAAACCCTAAAAGATTTCCTTGTTTATAGGTTTCATTAAACTCAACGACAACATAGCCAATACGATCTGTCCAAACCTCTTGAGGAAAGTCACAAGTGTCTTCACCTTTAAGGATGGGACGACATTCAAGATGTCCTCTTCCTGGTAAATTTAAGTCAGCGACATCTGCACTCAGCCGACCAAGCACATTCCAACTATAGCTGGCTTGTAGATCAGTCGGCACATCCAGCATTTGCAAGTAGTGGGACATCACCAACACGGCTAGTGTATTGAGGTATACCTGTTTTGCCTTTTTCGTGCTGGATTGTTCTTGGGCAAATTGCTGTGCAATCTGTCTGTCTGCTTTTGTAATCGGGATAGAAATGACAAAATGTTGTGTTGGATTATTCATAGTTAGCATAGGTAGGAAACACAAATTCAGTAGAACGAATCAAGTCTTCAGTAAAAGTACTGAAAATTATGTGTCAATGTATCCTTGCAATTTGCCAAAAGCAAGTAAACAGGGAAAGCATTTTCGTCGATAGAAACTACTCAGCGTCACTGCTGCGACTCCAAACTCTCGTGCTATCTCATGCCAAGTTTTTTCTTCTGGAGGTAAGCGGCGTAAGAGTAAAACCTGGCAGTTAATCTGCGGACAACTGCACAAATGGAGACTACGTAATGTTCCTTGAGTTTTAATCCATTCTAAAGTTTCTTCTAAAATTGGTTGCGCTTTCCCTAAGGCAGGCAAATTGTCTATGAAGTCTAATTCTTGATCAAAGTAAGTTACCCTAGTTGCCTGTTGCTGCGCTATTCTTCTATGGATGTCTAGCAGTCTACCTTTGAGATGGATATTAAACCAATTTATGACACTACCTTTTTCAGAATTGTATTGAGAAAGATTTTGGCAAAACCAAAGCCAGGTTTGCTGCAACGCATCTTCATAGTCCTCATCAGATAGACTGGCCCAACCTCTCCAAATTTTCCCTGATTGCTGCATTTGATAAACAAGCTGATTCAGTAATTGCTGCCGCCTCAAACTACCAGGAGGATGCTCGCACGCAGCCGCCACGATTTCGCGTAGCTTTTGATGTAAATCTTCTGGCTCAATGTTTTGATTCATAGAGGATGTCATCTGTTCTTCCACTGACATAAAGCATGAGTGTCGTTGACTCAGGTATTTACTTTGTCTGCTCTACAGGCGAACTTGGTGGACTAATATTGATCAACGGCAGCGCACTGCTACCCCCCATGACTTGGGGAAAATGACCATCCCACTTTTGTATCGCCTGCTGTTGTAGTATCTGTGGAGTTAAATTTTGCCGCAATAATTTTTGTGCCTCAGCTTGACCTTTGGCGCGATTTACCTCTGCTTCTGCATCCTTAGCGGCTTTCAGGGCTACATAATCTGCCTGTTTAGCCTGTTGCTCAGCTATTTGCTTCGCCTCAATCGCTGCAGCAAACTCTGGAGAAAAAGACACATTTACCAGAGAAACATCATCGGTATACAATCCATAAGCTGCAAGCCGTAATTTAATAGAGTTGTCAATCTCTGCTTTTAAATCTGCCCGTTCCTTAAGAATTTGCTCAGCAGTTTTTTTGGGAGTTGCTGCTTTGATAACCTCAGTAATCGCAGGCACTATAATTGCATTAATAATCTGCTCTTGATCTCCAATTCTTTGATAAACCTTGTTCACCTGGGTTGGCTCAATATGCCAATTGAGGGAAACGGCTATCTTAAGAGTTTGTAAATCTTTAGTGCCAGCTTGGGATTCGATATCAGTTTTTTGAACACGAACACTAAGTTTCTTGACGGATGTCACGATTGGCATAATCGGATGAATACCTTCGTCCAAAATGACATTTTGGACTTGACCGAAGCGCATCACAACGCCTCGCTCACCTGTATTTACAATCGTAAATGGCTTGAAGATATTCGCTCCTAGTAATAGGACAAACCCCCCGACAATGGAAAAGGCAGTGGTTGGTCTAAAGTTATTGCGCACGTTTATAAATGCCATAGTCCCTTTGAACAAAACTGTTCCATAAGCAACAAGTGTAATTTCATCAAATTTTCCACTATCCCTCCCCACCTTCAGCAAAGCAAGGTGGGCGAGGTTGTTCGGGTCAAATTTGGTGGCTCGACACCATCAAATTTGACAATCTCCGAGTTGACAGCACGATTAACCCCGTGCTTCGCTGTATCAATCGGACTTTCTTAGCAGTAAATTGTCCAAGACGCTTCCAGGACGCATCACTTACAGAAACTTGTTTTTCGGTGTCGCCACTCACCCATCCACGACAAGTTTTAGTCCCTTGGGTAGCTTCTACATAGTCACCCTTCCTGAAACCATGCCGTGTTATGGTTCCACCATACTTGCGCCTTACACCGCCAATGGATGGAACCATGAGGTGTAATTGACGACGTGAAACTGGCGGGCGCTTAACAACAACAAATTGGGAGGGGGTGATATTGACTTGACCTTTCCATCCCATGCTGTTAATTGATGTTATCCCGTACTTAATCCAACGGCTAGCCGCAATTGTGACACCATCTACTGCGTGAGTTTCTGGTGTTTGGCGCGACTTGTCTTGTTTGTCTTTGGGTAATCCTAGTTCTTTACGCAAACTAGAGGTTTCCCATCCCTGGATGGTTGATGGCTTGATACCAAATCGCGTTTCTAATTGCTTGAGTAACCATAATTGTCCAACCATGACAGGGCTAAATCTTTTGTCCCCTCGTGCCATAACACGCTCAACAATAATGCTTTCAACTGGATAAATCTTGACTATTTCACTCACTATCCGTAGTTCAAGCGTTTTATTAGCGCCAATACTAGGAGGTACTTTCTTTTGTTTACGGTTATCAAATCGCGCTTGACGGTGAGCACGTTGAATATATGGCAACTTACGGTTGATGCGTCTCCCTCTACGACCACGTCGCATCATTGCTCTTTGCTCCATTCTGTCTTTTACGGTTTTGAATGGTAAAACAAGGTGCAACATAAGCAACGTAAACTTGGAAGACTGAACGCCAACCCCAGAGTAAAGCTTGCCAGGGTCTAGTCCAATAACAATAGGTTGAGTTTTGGTATCGCTTGGCTCAACGGTTAACTGTACGTAGAACACACCTAGTTTTGACCATCGTTTGATTGCCTTGCCGTCTTTTAACCAGCGTCTAGCACGACTAGGAGTCGTGGGCATAAGTGGCAACCCATCTTTTGAAACTACTGGGACTCGCATTTAAGATAATTCTCCTTTCAGAGTTGATGTCCCCTCGCCCACCTAATCCAAGATGTCTTGGCTTTCCCAACGACTGACCAAACAGTCTTGCATTTTGTCCGAACTAGGGAAGTATTCGGAAGTGCGTACCAGGATTAGGCTCAGTGGGCTAGTCAAACACACAAGATTTGGTTCTTGCAAGCCCCACCCTCAACGAAGTAGGGTGGGGTTATTGACGTTGTTGGGCAATTACGCTCCATCTGCTTATCGGGTTAAAACCAAAGGTTTGCGGCAAATATTTACAAAACTTTACAAAATGATGATGCAGGAAAGAATGGTGGGTTACGCCCCACTTTAGTTATCATCTAAAACCTCAACTGTCCTGCGCTAAGCCACCCTACATAAGGGATAATTTATTTTTTGCTAAGCTGTTCCACATTTAACTTGCATTATCTGGGCGCGCAAGATGCCCACCCCACAAGAATTTGAAAAAATTTAAAGCAAGCAAATTCAATGTGCTTTAGCGAGTAAGCTAAAGTGCTGTGTCGTTCTTTTGTGCGAACTGCTGCTCGATTTGGAGATATTGAGGCACACCGATGAGTTCTTGAAATTCCTTGAACTCAACTAAACCCTGAAAATGAGCTGTCGTTCCGTGTTCTTTCAAATGACGCAAGCAAGCAGTCATGACGTTTGTGGCTGCAAGTAAAGCAGAGACTGGGAAAAACACAATTTTAAAACCTAACTGTTGTAACTCTGAGGCGGAAAGTTGGGGAGTTTTGCCACCTTCAACAATATTGGCTACCAAAGGTACATCCACAAACGTAGCGGCTATTTTTTGCAGTTCCTCAACCGACTGGGGCGCTTCAATAAACAGGACATCTGCTCCAGCATCAATATAAGCTTGACCCCGACGAATTGCTTCTTCCAAACCCAATGGGGCACGGGCATCGGTGCGGGCTACAATCACTAAACCACTGTCACCACGCGCTTGCACCGCCGCCCGGATTTTGCCAGCGTGTTCAGCCATCGAAATGACTCGCTTGCCCTCAAAGTGACCGCATTTTTTGGGCCACTCTTGGTCTTCGAGTATGACCCCAGCAATTAATTGCTGTACGGCGTCCTTTACAATCCGGATAACGTTTAAAGCGTTGCCATAGCCTGTGTCCATATCGGCGATCAGGGGAATACTCACTGATTGAGCAATTCGCCCTACGCTGTTAAGCATTTCCGTGGCTGTGAGCAAACCGTAATCTGGCATACCAAGTGTGGAAGCGGCGATACCAAAGCCACTGGTAGCCACTAATTCAAAACCTAATTGTTCAGCCAGCTTTGCTCCCAGGCAATCGTAAACTCCTGGAATAATCAGGATTTCAGGACGCTCAAGCAATTGTCGCAGCTTTTGGCTAGAAGAAGACATAAATGAAGAACCAGGGTATAGTTTGAACTAAAAACCTTTTATTCATATTCTCATATTTCGTTTGTTGCCCAACTTATGTATTTATAAGGTTGGGGGTTCAGTAAATTTCAAGAAACCATGACTCGGTCGGTTTCTTAAAATTTTAATACTTTCTAACGAAAATATGAAGGAATTGTAAAATTGTTGCATTTTTTCTAGGCATTTTTGAAAAATGTCATTTGCGTGATGTTAACATGACTGGACTCAATATTTAGTTACTGCTTGATTGAGAAAAGTCGTTTCATTAGCTCTGGGGGTAGCAGTGTTTTTTTTTCAGAAAAAAACTAAAAAAGTGAATATCAAAGTCGGGCAGAAACTAAATTTAGAAAAGTTTAAAAGCTTATATCTTTCCAATATTAGAGGCGATGTTTTAGCAGGGATAACTGTGGCATTAGCACTGATTCCAGAATCTTTGGCTTTTGCTGCGATCGCCAAAGTTGAGCCAATGGTAGCTTTGTATACTTCATTTTGTATCGCCGTCGTGATTTCCCTGTTTGGTGGACGACCGGCAATGATTTCTGCAGCTACTGGTTCAATGTCGTTACTGATGACATCATTAGTAGAAAAATATGGAGTTGAGTATTTATTTGCCGCCACAATCCTGACTGGAATCATTCAATTCCTGATGGGAGTTTTGAAATTAGGAAGATTTTTTACCTTCATTCCCCAATCTGTAGTCGCAGGTTTTGTTAACGCCTTGGGCATCTTAATTTTTATGGCTCAAGTCTGGCAACTTGCTGGACAAGCTTGGCAAGCATACGCAATGGTAGCAGCTACATTGGCAATTGTCTATCTCCTGCCCCGTTTTACCAAGAGTGTACCATCACCCCTGGTTGCCATTATTCTGATGACGATTGTGGCAATGTCTTTTGGCGTGAATATCACCAGAGTAGGAGATGTTGGAAATATAACCGATACGCTTCCATCGTTGCATCTGCCACATATTGACCTTTCTGTGAAAAGCTTTTTCATTATTCTTCCTTACTCATTAACGCTCTCGATTGTCGGTCTTTTAGAATCTCTATTAACAGCACAACTGCTTGATGAGCTAACAGATACCAAGAGTTCTAAAAACCGGGAAGTTAAAGGTCAAGGAATTGCAAACATTGTCACAGGCTTTTTTGGTGGCATGGCTGGTTGTGGCATGGTTGGACAGTCGATTATTAACATTAGATCCGGTGGCAAAGGGCGTTTGTCCACCTTTGTTTCGGGTGCTTTCTTGTTAATTCTGATTTTCGTTTTCAAAGATATAGTTAAGCAAATTCCTATGGCTGCCCTCAACGGCGTGATGATTATGGTGGCTTTTGAAACCTTTAATTGGAACTCATTAAAAGATTTACGCAAAATGCCGTTGACTGAGGCAATTGCCATGCCTGTAACGATGGCGATCGCCCTTTGGACTCATGACCTTGCCCAAGGGGTGTTAGTTGGCGTGATCATGAGTACTTTGATTTTCGCTTGGAAAGCAACCCAAATCACAGCAGTAAAATCCATTGATGCTAGCGGAGCGAAACAATATACAATATCGGGACAACTTTTCTTTGGTTCAATCTCCAACTTTATGGAGTTATTTAACTATGTTGACGATCCAGAAAAAGTTGTCATTGACTTCCATCACGCTCATGTGTGGGACCACGCTGCTGTCACTGCAATTTCTAAAGTGGTTGAGCGATATCGGAAATTGGATAAGTATGTGGTTATGGTTGGATTAAACCAGGAAAGTCAGTCATTCATGCGTCAAGTTGGTGTTTGAGAAGGAGTTATCAAGTGAACTTTGTCTTGGTAACAGGGGTTGGGTCACAACGATTGAAAAATCTGCCGAGCCAGAGGAAAAACCGCCCTTAAAAATTGATTGATTTTGTATACAAGTTAACAGTTTGGGCGGTTTTTCCGTCAAGAACGTGGAGCCTAAACTAGTTAACTTGTAATGAGGCACCGCAGTTTTTCAGTCCTTCAATGAAACGGTAGTTGGCACAAAGAAGCCAGCACCCATTTTTTTCTTGCCTCCAAGACCATTTGTTTCCAGCTTATTGGTTTGGTGCTTGTGTCGTAAACATATTCTGGCATGTAGGGATGACACGAGACGTCCGCACTCTACATCCCACAAAAAAAAGTGCAAAAAACACCTAATATACTGTAACAGAAAAATACTCCCATCAAATTTTTTACAGCTTCATTAGAAATAAATATAAGTATAAATTTTTTTTTAAATACTGACCTTTTATACGGAAGTACACAAACTCAGGACGAAAAATTGAACAGGTATTAACAAATTTTGGTTTAAGCGCTTATACCAGCTTTGTAGAACAAGACAAAGCAGTGAAAATACTTAGACACGAAGTTAATACTTTGTGTTGCTAACCAAAACTCTGATGGCTAGTGGGTACTGTAGAGAAATTAACAAATACCTAGAACTCTCCGCATCCTTTGGTTCCCTATAAACGAACGGTGAGTAATCAGATGTAAAACGCAATATTGTTTTGTAGAGTACCAGATGATGATTACAGGCATTCTTTTCGTTGACCCATCTGTAAGCCACTACGAATTTTTACTGAAAAATGTTGTAGCAGGCATCAAGGCTATTGTTCTTGACTCTGAGCGAGATGGCGTAGCACAAATTACTGAGGTACTGTCCCTGTACCGTGGAGTGGAAAATGTTCACATTGTTTCTCACGGCTCTTCGGGAACCCTAACCCTTGGCAATAGCGAACTCAGCCTCAGCACCCTAGAACTTTACGCCGACCAACTAAAGAATTGGTTTTCCCCATATTCCCAGCTTCCGGTCTCTCCAGTTCCCTCGCTTCTTTTGTACGGTTGCCATGTGGCTCTTGGTGATGCAGGGCTAGAATTCATCACCAAGCTACACCAACTAACGCAAGCAAATGTTGCCGCCTCCGCCAACCTCACTGGCAACGCTTTTCTGGGGGGTGATTGGAACCTGGAAGTCAACATTGGCAGCATTTCAAATCAACCACTGGCATTAAGCGCCAAAGTTATCACAGCGTATCCATCTGTACTCAGTATTGCTCCTATCCTCAATGACGCTAATCGGATTCTGGATGCGATTAACGAAGATGCAGTCGCACCCATAGGGGCAGTTGGTACGCCAATTTTCTCCTTAGTGACCCTTGGTAATAACGTCATAGACCAGGACCCCGACGCACTCACTGGTATTGCCATTACAAATGCTGACACTACCAACGGTAATTGGTTGTACACCACTAACAATGGCACCACTTGGCTACCCTTGGGGGCTACATCCGACAACAACGCTCGTCTATTGGCTTCTGATGCAATTACCCGCCTTTACTATCAGCCCAACGCCAACTTTAACGGCACCATCAGCAATGCTCTAACGTTCCGTGCGTGGGACCAAACCAGTGGTATTAACGGCGGCACTGGGGACACCAGCGCCAACGGTGGCGCAACTGCCTTTAGCACTGGGATTAACAGTGCCACACTTACCATCAACCCCGTTAACGATGCTCCTACCCTCACTGACACGAACCTTATCCTAACTGCCATTGACGAAGATGCAGGTGAAGCCATAGGAACAGTTGGTACCCTCGTTTCCTCGTTAGTGAGCCTTGGTGTTAACGTCACTGATCCAGATAACGATCCACTTACAGGTAATCCACCACTTACAGGTATTGCCATCACAAATGCTGACACCACCAACGGCAATTGGTTCTACAGCCTTAACGATGGCGGCAGTTTGGCACCTTTAGACTTGGTATCCAATACCAACGCTCGCCTATTGGCAGCTGATGGAACCACCCGCATTTACTTCCAGCCCAAAGCCAACTTCAATGGCTCCATCAACAATGCTCTCACCTTCCGTGCATGGGACCAAAGCAGTGGTACCAACGGCGGCTTTGCGAACACCACCATTAGTGGCGGTACTACTGCCTTTAGCACTACGACTGACACTGCCGCAATTACCATCAATCCCGTCAATGATGCTCCTACCCTCACTGAAGCTAATATCACCCTAACTGCCATTAACCAAAATGTAGGCGCACCGATAGGAGCAGTTGGTACCCTCGTTTCCTCCTTAGCGCGCCTTAATGATAACGTCATCGACCCGGATAGTAATGCAGTCACAGGTATTGCCATCACAAATGCTGACCCTACCAACGGCACTTGGTTCTACAGCACCAACAACGGCAGCTCCTGGATACCCGTAGGAATTGTATCCGGCACCAATGCGCGCCTATTGGGGGCTAATGCCAACACTCGCATTTATTTCCAGCCCAACGCCACCTTCAATGGCACCATTGACAATGCTCTAACCTTCCGGGCGTGGGACCAAACTACTGGTACCAACGGCAGCACTGCTGATACCACCCTCACTGGTGACGCTACTGCGTTTAGTATTGCGACTAACACTGCCGCACTTACCATCAATGCTGTCAATAATGCTCCTATCCTGCTTGACACCAACCTCTTGGTAAACACAGTGGAAGATCCAGGGGCACCTACAGGACCAGTTGGTACTCTCGTTTCCTCCTTAGTCAGTCTTGGTATTAATGTCACTGATCCAGACAACAATCTAACTACAGGTAATGGACCTACAGGTAATGCACTTACAGGTATTGCCATTACAAATGCCAACATTACCAACGGCAGTTGGTTCTACAGTACCGACAATGGCACAAACTGGGCAGCCTTAGGGTCTGTGTCCGACGCCAATGCCCGCCTATTAGCGGCTGATGGAACCACCCGCGTTTACTTCCAGCCCACCGCCAACTTCAATGGCTCTATCAGCAATGCCCTGACCTTCCGTGCATGGGACCAAACCAGTGGTACTAACGGCGGCAATGCGAACACCACGATTAGCGGTGGTGCAACTGCTTTTAGCATTGCGACTGACACTCTGGCAATAACCATTGATGCCGTCAATGATGCTCCTATCCTCGCTGACACCAACGTCACTCTAACTGCCATTGAAAAAGATGCAGTAGCACCCATAGGAGCAGTTGGTACTCTCGTTTCCTCGTTGGTGAGTTTGGCTCCTAGTGGTAACGTCACCGACCCAGACACTAATCCACTCACAGGTGTTGCGATCGCAAACGCTGACACTACCAACGGCACCTTCTTCTACAGCACCGACAATGGCACTAACTGGACAGCTTTAGGAATTGTATCCGATACCAACGCCCGCTTACTCGCAGCTGATGCCAACACCCGCATTTACTTTCAGCCTAACGCCAACTTCAACGGCATCATCAGCAATGCTTTGACCTTCCGTGCATGGGACCAAACCAGTGGTACCAACGGCAGCACTGCGGACACCACCCTTAGCGGTGGCGCAACTGCCTTTAGCCTTGCGACTGATACTGCCGCAATTACCATTGGTGCTGTCCCCAATCCTGTCCCCAATCCTGTCACCAATCCTGTTACCGATCCTGTCACCAATCCTGTTACCGATCCTGGCACCCAAGTTGCTTCTACCCTGAAACTCCTGCCTAACAATATTTTCCAGTTAGAAGGCGACAAACCAAAACTTGAAGCCACTCTCACCGGAGCCAATTCTAATCAGGTGAATGAACTGGGAGTGTTTGTAGTTGACGATGACCAAGGAACAATTAATGGCATCGCTCCTGGTGCAGAAAATTATGCCCAAGTTGCACTTTCAAGAGCCAAGGCTATTTTCTCAGCAATTACCGATAGTCCCAATGGGTTTAATACTGACTTAACACGTCTAGTTGAATTTAATTCAGGGGAACGCCTGCGATTCTTCTTGGTCAACAACAGTAGTATTGATGCTGTACAAGCTGGTTCAACTTCTCTGACAGATGTACTCTTTTCCAACCCCTCAACCCAAAAAATCACAGACTTGGGTAATGGCGAGTTTACATTGGCTTTGAACGATGCATCAAATAACAATACTTCCGACTTCCAGGATCTGGTGGTAAAGATTAAGGCTACAAATCAGCCGTTACCTCTAGGTGCTGGTCTTCAGGGAAATCCTTTTGGAGAACTGGTTGATTTGCGTGATGTGTCAACTCCGGTCAAAGCAGAGTTTGTCTTAAATAGAGAAGCAACCAATGACAATTTCGTCGGCTTCTATCAAATCGCTGATACCAATGGTGGTATTGATATCGATGGCAACGGCACTGTAGACTTGCGTCCTGGTGATGCAGGTTATGCTCAAGCTGCGGTGCAAAGACGTGTTGCAGGAATTGATTTGACAGTGGGCAACCAAAGTACTGCTACATTGACAACTAATCTTAGCCCCGGTTCAGTGTTAGCACCATTCATTATTGCTAATGGCAGACCGGAGGCAATTTTAGATGGAAATCCAAACAATGACTCCGCAGTGTATTTCTCCTTTTTAGGAGCTAACTCAGATAAAGTTGACCATATTCGTTTGTTGGGGAATAACACCTTTGGGTTTGAGGATTTAGCAAATGGCGGTGATAAAGATTACAACGATATGATTGTCAGAGTCAATTTGACTAATGCTTAACCCACTCAAAAAACCAGTTTTTTAAACTCGTTAAGAGTAAGAAACTCAGAAACCCTACAGCAATTTTCATGTCAACATCGTAACCAGTATTCAAAAAAATACAAGGAGGCGATCGCCTCCTTGTGTTCTTGTCTTGTTGTTGCGATTGCATGATTGCACTGGCACCCCCAGTTAGTCTGTGACTGGCAAAGTGCAAAGCTGTGCTTGTGGGCGGCTTGGAGAACAGCAACGGAAGTGAAACCTGCAAGTGGAAAGATTCTCCCTTCCTCCTTTGGTCGTTGCCCAGAGGTAGAGCCGGTCGCAGCAGAAGTCTTTAAGAAAACATCGCAGAGCCAGGATGTTGTAGGAGAAATCCGAGAGCTTGGCAGATGATGTTCAGTTAAAGAACCTCCCCTTTTCGCGCATGGGAGAGCGTCAGAATAGAAATGGAACACCTTTACCCTAAATACAATTAATGCAATCTCCTTCCGTAGCCAGTCCCGAGCCAATTTTTATCGGTTTTCACGCTCTTAGCGATCCACTAAGGATTAGCGTTATCGAACTCCTGCGAAATAAAGAGCTTTGTGTGTGTGACTTATGCGACGCTTTAGGGGTTAGCCAGTCAAAGCTGTCTTTTCACCTCAAAACTCTCCGGGAAGCTCGTTTAGTTCGCTCCCGTCAAGAAGGGCGTTGGATTTACTACAGCCTCAATATCCCTCAATTTGCCGTTCTAGAGCAGTACCTCTCAGAGTACCGCAGCCTGAGCCAAATTGTGCCTGCTCGTTTGTGTAAAGAGCCATCATAATATATCAATTTTTTTTATAAACTTGTGTTAACAGGATTCTCCTTCTTGACATATCAATTTTTTTTGAAATAATAGGGATATACCCTAAATTGATATGTCAAGGGAGTGGGGTCAATGAACGCAAGGCTACTTAAGTTGGCGCTGTTTCAAGCCCCCGGATTTATCCGTGGGGTATTAATTTTGAATTGATAATGCGCGAATTTTGAATTGTCATAACCACCCTTACTTAGGGCGCTGTTATTCATAAATAGAAATCAGCTTTGATATTGCAAGTGTTTACTAAACAGTCTTATAAAAGATTGTTAATTTTTCATGAAAAGAAATCGTATCAGCCAAGGAAATTTTGATGAGTACAAATAATTCGCAAGCAAGTAAAGCCTCGGTGAAAGCAGGGAGCAATTTAAGCTTTTTTGAAAAGTATCTCACTGTTTGGGTTTTCTTGTGTATCTTTGCAGGAATTTTACTAGGAAGATTGTTCCCAGGGATTGCAGTGGCGCTGGATGCAATGAGTGTGTATCAAGTGTCAATTCCAATTGCGATTTGTTTGTTTTTCATGATGTACCCCATCATGGTAAAAATTGACTTCACGCAAGCTGCAAATGCGATTCGTGCCCCGAAACCCGTTATTCTTACCTTGGTGGTGAATTGGTTAATTAAACCATTTACGATGGTGGCGATCGCACAGTTTTTCTTGGGATGGTTATTTCGCCCTTGGATTACTGGAACTGACCTGATTCGCGGTAGTGAAGTAGCACTAGCAAATTCCTACATTGCCGGCACCATTTTACTGGGAATTGCTCCTTGTACGGCAATGGTGTTGATGTGGGGGTATTTATCTTATGGCAACCAAGGACATACCTTGGTGATGGTGGCGGTGAATTCTTTGGCGATGCTATTTTTATATGCGCCTTTGGGAAGATGGTTACTGGCAGCGAATGATTTATCAGTGCCTTGGGAAACAATCGTTTTGTCGGTACTGATTTATGTCGGATTACCGTTAATTGTAGGAATGTACAGTCGTTATTGGATTTTTAAACACAAGGGAAGAGAATGGTTTGAACGGCGATTTTTGAAGTATCTCACTCCAGTTTCTATCACCGCTTTGCTCATTACTTTAGTGCTGCTGTTTGCTTTCAAAGGTGAGTTAATTATTAATAACCCGTTGCACATCTTGTTAATTGCAGTACCTCTGTTCATCCAAACGAATTTCATTTTCTTTATTTCATATGTAGCAGCTTTAAAGCTCAACATATTTTATGAAGATGCAGCACCAGCAGCATTAATTGGGGCTAGCAATCATTTTGAAGTTGCCATTGCGACTGCTGTGATGCTGTTTGGCTTAAATTCTGGTGCAGCGCTAGCCACAGTGGTTGGCGTTTTAATCGAAGTCCCAGTGATGTTGATGTTAGTTGAGTTTTGTAAGCGTACAGCGGCTTGGTTTCCACGGGAACCAGAAAAGGCAACGTTGCGCGATCCGCGTTGTATTAGTGCTTTTAAGTAATTGCTGATTTTCATGACAAATTTTTCTCATCCACCCAGAATATTGTTTTTATATGGCTCTTTGCGAGAGCGTTCCTATAGCCGCCTCTTAGCAGAAGAAGCCGCTCGAATTATCAAGGAATTTGGTGCAGAAGTCCGGTTTTTTGATCCACGGGAATTACCGATTCACGGAAGCGTACCGGATACACATCCCAAGGTGCAGGAATTACGGCAATTAAGCCTGTGGTCTGAGGGTCAAGTCTGGTCATCTCCTGAGATGCATGGTAATATCACTGGTATAATGAAAAACCAAATTGACTGGATTCCTTTAGAGGTAGGAGCAGTCAGACCGACTCAAGGCAGAACCTTAGCAGTGATGCAAGTTAGTGGAGGTTCTCAGTCTTTTAACGCCGTCAACACCATGCGGATTTTAGGGCGTTGGATGCGAATGTTTACAATTCCGAATCAGTCTTCAGTCGCAAAAGCTTATCAGGAGTTTAACGAAGACGGAACGATGAAGGATTCAGCTTACCGCGACAGAGTGATTGATGTCATGGAAGAACTTTATAAGTTCACTTTCTTGTTGCGTGACAAAGTGGATTACTTGAGCGATCGCCATAGTGAACGTAAAGAAAAAGCAGCCAAACAGGCAATTATGTTGGCGAATCAAGCTGTTGCAATGAACTCAGCTAAAGACACGTAGCCTTTGCTGTTACTTTTTGTCGTCAGAGAGTCACTCATCATAACTCATTTATAAATAGCGAGGAAAACCAATGAAACGTGTGATGTTCGTTTGCAAGAAAAATTCCCGTCGTTCTCAAATGGCAGAGGGATTTGCTCGCACTTTCGGAGAAGGCAAAATTGGCGTCACAAGTTCTGGTTTGGCAGACAGTTACGTAGATCCAACCACTGTCCAAGTTATGTCAGAAATTGGCATTGATATCAGCAATCAGACTTCTAAGCCTTTAAGCGATTTCAAAGCTGAAGATTACAATGCCGTGATTTCTCTTTGTGGTTGTGGAGTCAATTTACCTGAAGAATGGGTGATTAGAGATGTGTTTGAAGATTGGCAACTAGAAGATCCAGAAGGGCAAGATATGGAAACCTTCCGCCGCGTTCGTGATCAAGTTAAAGAAAGAGTCGTGAAGCTGATTGAATCTTTGAGTTAATTTTTATCTCGCATTATACAGCAGTATCAAATTGACCGCGTGAGAGGTTAGAAGCCAAGATTTTCGTAGGTGAGTTCCTGATTTGCCCAGTTGGTTTCTTCAAGAAATTCACTAAATGTGGTCAAAAGTCCGGGGAACTCCTCTTCCCTCAAGCGCTGGACATCGGCTTGATAACCCTTAGTGCGATACCACTGAATCAAATCGAACAGTTCCTTTCGCAGGAGGAGCAAGAATATCCAAGCAGGTGTTTCTTTGTAAACAACTGGAATCCCTTGGGCGTTGGAAAACGCCTCCGTCATCTGCTTTGGAGTCAGCACATCGCCAGCAAGCTCAATTTCTTGCCCGATGTACTTCGAGGGATTTTTTATAACATAGGCAGCTACGCGCCCCATGTCCTTAGTTGTAATTAGATGTATGGGCTTATCTGGCTGAATGGAGAATGGGAAGACACCCTTAAGAATGGATGGGCGGGTGTATTTCTTCCAAAATTCTTCCATAAACAAGCATGCTCGTAACATGGTTGTTGGTAAGCCTGCGTTTTTTAGAACCTGCTCCACCTTGTACTTCTGCTCAATATGGCTGATTCCAGAATTTCTATCTGCCCCTCCTGCAGAGTTATAAACGAAGTGCTTAATGTCAGCTTTCTTTGCAACTTGTGCAACTCGCTTTGCCCTCTCGACCTCTTGTGGGTCAGGTTTGGCAGAGTCCGCACTCGTAGCGTGGCAGTAAACAGTCGAAACTCCTGCAAAGGCTGCTGCTAGTGAAGCTTCATCGTCTAAGTTTGCCTCAACAAGCTCGACTCCTGCATCGTTCATCTTTGCCAAGGAAGGACGATTCAAGTCAATTTTCCTCGTTATGGCACGTAGGTTGGTCACTCCTTGTTCAAGAAATCCTTTGACCGCATTTCCACCTGTGCCTCCAGTAACCCCGATAAGCAGGACTTTACCAATGTTCGACTCCGTGACTTCAGCAGAATTTAACACGTTCACTTCCTTGGAGTTTTTGGTCTAAATTAAGTCTATACAAAGCGGAGGGATGCAAACAATGATTGAGCCGCAACCGGATTTAGACAACACTTCTGTGTTTGAGCAGTTGTGGGGTATTACAAACGAACTTCGACAAAAGCTAGACGCTCGTTTTGAGCTACATCCAGACCCGTCTACGAAGGACTTACAGAACTACTCTACTACTACAGGAGATGCCCAAGGCTCGCTCAACACCTTCTCTGGTCCGGAAATAGATTGGCTAGTGCATTCATGGATCCGCAACCCCAAATTGGGCTTTAGCAATATGCACCTAACGATTTGGCTGGGACCACAGATTCGTGTTCCTCATCTCGCCTTTGTGTTTGCCACGGTTCCGCAGTTGTTCTTTTATATAGATTATGTCCCTCGGACGGATTTGTATATCGACCTGGAGTACCTGGATCGCTACTACGAACCGGTTAACCAAACCTATCTGATGTTACAGGGGGATTCGCGTTTTGAACCGTATATCAGTAAAACTCTGTATATGCGTCAGGCGCAATCGCATACAAGTCTGTGCTATTCGTGCCCAGTCACAGAAGACACACTCTCTCTGGTAAGTAGTGTTGCTCACGAGATGATGGATCGCTGGCTTACCTGGGTAGATGAAGCAGAACCTGTGGCAGAATCCAAGCGTGATGCCTTATCTGAGCGCGATTTGTTTGTACGCCGTGCGGTTGCTGAACGTGATCCGGATAACAAAATTGCTGTGCGGTTGTTTGGGGCAGAAATGACTGAGAAACTGGTTCGATCGCTCTGGGGTGGCGATCGCCCAAAATAGCGCACTGCTTTAGAGAGGCGATCGCATTACAGAGTAACATAATGATAATTTAGACAAAGCAGGGTATGGCAGCCAATCGAGAAAGCATCGACTCATTCCGAGCCTTGGCACTCCAGGTAACGTGCCACGCCGTTAACCAGGCAACTGACCGCCAAGAAGCCCGCTCTTTGATGCAAAATACTATCAACCGCTTGGCACAACAAATCGCTGCCAGCATCGCTTTCATCGGCTTCGACTGTCGTTTAATTGTTCTACCGGAATACTTCCTCACAGGGTTTCCGATGGGAGAGTCACTGGCTGTCTGGGCGGAAAAAGCTTGTCTAGAAATGGCGGGTGCTGAATATGAAGCACTCGGTAAAATTGCTCAAAAGCATAGTATCTTTCTTGCTGGCAACGCCTACGAACTCGACCCCAACTTTCCAGGGCTGTACTTTCAAACTTGCTTTGTTCTCGACCCGTCAGGGTCAGTTGTCTTGCGGTATCGGCGGCTGAATTCTATGTTTGCTCCGACACCGCATGATGTTTGGGATAAGTATCTTGACTGCTACGGATTGGAAGGCGTGTTTCCGGTTGCAAAGACTGCAATTGGTAATTTGGCGGCGATCGCATCAGAAGAAATTTTGTATCCGGAAGTGACACGATGTCTAGCAATGCGTGGAGCAGAGATTTTTCTGCACTCAACCTCAGAAGTGTATGGCAAAGAACGCGCTCCCAAAGAAGCGGCAAAAATCTGCCGTGCTGTGGAAAATATGGCATACGTAGTCTCAAGCAATACGGCAGGTATCGCTAATATCCCCATTCCTGTGGCTTCTGCTGATGGTGGCTCTAAAATCATTGACTATCGAGGACTGGTTTTAGCGGAGACAGGTGAGGGGGAGAGCATGGCAGCTTTTGCTGAGATAGATTTGGCTGCTTTACGCCGCTACCGCCGCCGACCGGGGTTAAATAATTTACTTTCACGACAGCGGTTTGAACTCTACACAGAAAGTTATCGTCACTCGCATTTTTACCCAGCTAACACTATGCTGGAAAAAGAAGTAGACCGTAAACACTTCATCCAAACACAGCAAGAAACGATAGAGCGCCTAGCTAAACTAGGGGTGATTTGAGCCATGTCCAAACCAATAGAAGTCCGCAACCCCCGGACTGGAAAATTTGATTATGTCATTATACCTCCACCCTCAAAGTTGATAGCACAGCAGTGCAACCGCTCACGGAGAGCGCAAAAAAGCTGGCAGCAGCTTGGTTTAGAAGGGAGAATCGAAGTTTTGCAGCAGTGGAAGCAAGCTATCTTATCTGGACGCGATAAACTGACCGAAGCTTTGGTCAATGATACGGGGAGATTATCAATCTCCGTATTGGAAATTGACTCATTCCTCTCCAGCATTGACCGTTGGTGTAAATTAGCGCCAGAACTGCTGCAAGAATCTAAAAAAGATACGGCAATTTCTTTTATCGAACTGCAACAAGCAGCGGTTCCTTATCCCCTCGTTGGGGTAATTAGCCCGTGGAATTTTCCCCTGTTGCTCTCAACAATTGATACAATCCCAGCATTGCTGGCTGGTTGTGCCGTCATCGTCAAACCCAGTGAGATTGCTCCTCGGTTCGTAGCACCGCTGTTAACAGCACTCAACGCCGTGCCAAAATTACGCGACGTATTAAGTTTTGTAGAGGGAGCAGGCGAAACCGGAGCTGCTCTCATCGAATATGTGGATTTGGTGTGCTTTACTGGGAGTGTGGCGACGGGGCGAAAAGTGGCACAAGCAGCAGCTAAACACTTCATTCCTGCTTTTTTGGAATTGGGAGGGAAAGACCCAGCTATTGTGCTGCCATCAGCCGATTTAGACTTAGCAACATCAGCAATTTTGTGGGGTTCTGTCGTCAACACCGGACAGTCATGCCTCTCCATTGAACGGATCTACGTTGCTGAATCTATCTTTGAAAAGTTTATCGAAAAACTGGTAGCCAAAGCGCAATGCCTTCACTTAGCCTACCCTACAGTGGAAAGCGGGGAAATTGGTCCTATTATTGCAGAGAGACAAGCAGCAATTATCAGCGACCATTTGCTAGATGCAGTGGAACAGGGAGCAGTTGTTCACTGTGGCGGTGAAGTTGAAAATTATGGAGGAGGTTGGTGGTGTCACCCTACAGTTCTCACTTCTGTTAACCATTCTATGAAGGTGATGAGCGAAGAGACATTTGGTCCTATTATGCCAGTGATGCCTTTTTCCACAGTTGAAGAAGCGGTGAACTTGGCGAATGACTCAATCTATGGACTCAGTGCAGCGGTTTTTGCCTCCTCGGAAGCAGAAGCATTGGAAGTGGCACGCCACGTAGATGCGGGTGGTATCAGTATCAACGATGCTGCTCTCACCGCCCTTATGCACGAGGGAGAAAAAAATGCTTTCAAATTTTCTGGCATGGGTGGGTCAAGAATGGGACCTGCAGCGCTAACACGTTTTATGCGAAAAAAAGCTTTTTTGGTGAAAACAAACCCCATTGCCGATCCTTGGTGGTTTGATAGTAAATAAAGCTTTTTCGTGCTTGTAAAACTGCTTCAAAATCATAGGAAAAGTTTTAAGAGTAAATATTAAGTAGGGAAGCCAGTGCGGTGGACGGGTTCCCCGGCATAAAGCACCTGGCGTTGTGTTACGGCTATGTAAGGACTTGAGAGTTTGAGAGAGTGAGATAAGAGCCGTAACGCACCGCCTTTGGTGGTGCCGTACTCTCGTTAATGCACCCTACAATTTACAGCTATTTTCAGCTAATTGAACCACAGATTTTTGTAGGGGCAAAGGCTAGCCGTGCCCCTACCCCGTGGTTTATTTACTTGAAAAGCGCTGTAAGCTTATAAAACTTTATCCCACTCTAACTGATGAGCTAAACCATACTTGATAAAATCTTCTTTTTTAGCTTTATCACTTTTACCAAAAACACCTAAACTGTAAGGATTATCTTGCATACGTTGTGTGACTTGCTCTTGTTCAAATCGTATCAATTCCTCTCTAGGCTTATCCGGTTTAAAAAAGTCTACAACCAAGACAGTTCTGTCATAATTGGTGTAATTATGCGGACAGTGTGGATAGCTGTGATCTAAAACCATGAATTCTCCTTCATGCCAATAAAGCTGCTCATGGCATATTTTCATAGCTATATCCCCTGGTGGCACAATCAATCCTAGATAGCCACGATTCATATGAGGGTTATAGTTGACATGCAGCTTGATATCCAAGCCTGGATGGAATGTACCAAAATACGCATTTCTGATGATCTTATCATCGCTCAAGTTGACTTTTTCTATCAACTTAGCCAAATTTGGGAAATATTTCTCTCTTAATGCAAGTGCTTTTTCTGATGCATCATTTGGTCTATAATCTGGATATTGTATTTGATGAAATTGAATATATTCTTCAATAAAGATACCTTGAAATAAAATACCAAAAGCACTATATTTGGAATTACCTTTGGTTTTAATGGTTTTACTTTTAGGTCCTAAAACATCATAAGTGAATTGTAACTCTTCATTAGATGCGTCTTTAATAAAGTGTGTAAACTCATCTCTAATGACTTGCCAGTTATCTTGAAAGCTTTTGAGAAAAGGAAATTGCTTTGGGTCCATATGATACTCATTAAAACTTTCCATTATCTTTTCTCCTGAAGATGATTGAATAAAAAACGTTACATGGTGATGAGATTTGGTCTGCGTCCCGGTACGATATTGGAATTCCTGAGTAAACCAGAGTATTCATCCATGACTAGTTAAAAGACCATGCTTAGAGTTCTACTTATAAAGTTATATAACGGTTGAATGGAATAATATTATCTGTGTTGATGTTCTTAAATTTTTGGGTTATGTACTCATTTTAACCTCAGTCTCCAACGGAGGGGCACGAGCGGGAAGGGCGAAAGAAACAAAGCAAAGCCAAGCGGATGAAGAAGTTGTAATCTAAGGAACAAGGCAATTCTTTGACAGTAAAAACCGCAAGAACAGTGGTGCGATTTCGCCCGTCGTGAGTCTGGTTTTGGAATCTAGAGTGAAAGACACTGGTGAAAAGGAGCAACGCCTTAGTTTTACGAGTTTCCTAACTCCATGATATGTTTCACAACATCATTCCGGTTGGTAACAAGCCAACCTTTCTCTTGTGCAACCAACATTAATGATGGATGAGGTTCAAACACTACAGGTTTACCGACTATCTGAAGCAATGCCGTGTCAGTTATTGAATCACCTATAGCAAGAGATTCCTCTAGATTCACTCTCCAATCCTTAACCATCTGTAAAAAAATAGAATACTTCTTGCCGAGATCTCCTGACAAGAGATTTACTTTTCCAGTGTACTTACCTTGGTGAGTTGCGAAAATTGAGCCTTGGTATTTTGAAATCCCAAACTCCTCAGCTAGGCAACACACAATTTCATCTGGGCTACCTGAAATTAACACAAGGGAGTATCCCTGGTTTTTGAGAATGTCGATGAGTTTCGGAACAAAAGGGAACATCTTGGTTCGTTCTTGCTGCCATACTTGCCTAGCATTCCGCTGCATTACAACTTGTGAGATACCTGCAATAGCCTCTGCATAGAGAGTATAAGCGCTAGTTGCCATGGTCTGGAAGTCAATTTCATTGAGGCGATATTTTTCAACTACTTTGAAAATATCCTCGCTCTTTGACTTATCACTAATACCATTTGCTGCCAATGCTTGTAGTAACTGAAGCCCTAAAGCACCAGGGTAGAGAGTTCCGTCAATGTCTAAGGCAGCAACTTTTATATCGTTCCTTTGCATATTATTCCGTGATAACGGCGGCGATGTGCTTAAGAGCGAGTAGCGCGAAGCTGCTAGTGAGAATAGGGACATCATAAGGGATAGGCCGGGGAGCTGCTTGATCTGGTATGGAGACGAATTTCCCTTCTTCATCCTGCTGTAGCATCAGGTGATGTGCACCTCGCCTTAATGTTTCGATATCACCAAGGCTGCTTAGGGCAATTAGGGTATATGAGGTGCTGATAACGTCGCTTGCGTCACCTAATTGATGACCCCAACCGCCATCGCTGTTTTGGGATCTACGCAGGTAGTCTAGTGCTTTAGCTTCTGCTGTATAAATGCTCTTTAAAAGCTGCGGTGACTGAACAACTTTACAGGTACGCATTGCTAACACTGAACGGAAAATCGCCTGTGCCTCGCTCAGACTCCAGCTTCTTTCAAAAGAACCGTCGAACCTTTGTTGGCTGGTGATGTAGCGCAGTCCACGCTCAAAGACGTTTGTATACTTAGCAGCCCAAGGAGCCAACGCGTTAAGGGCTCCTGCTGTCATGGTAATTTCAGAGGGATTACCACGAACAAAGGTAGGGAAGCCGCCGTCTTCATTTTGAATGGCCAGAAAATACGCCTCTGCTTTTGAAATGCATTCTTTGTATTTGTCAGGCTTAACTGCCCGTAAAAACTCTACACAGAAAGAAGTATCATCTACGTCAGTCTGACGTGCACCCTCCGCATATGACCATCCGCCATCTGACTGCTGTTGTCCTACTAGATACTCAGCCATTTGTAACAGAGTCTCAATGTCAACTCCAGTCTCTGTTAACGCTACTCCAGCAGTTGCTGTACAGAAAATCTCAAAACTAGCAATAAAAGGGAAACCGCCATCTGAATTTTGACAACTTAGCAAATTGTTAATTCCCTTCAAGACTATATGGTGGTGCTCTGGAAATTTCTGAAGTGCTAATAATATGATGATATTAGCCAGAACGTGTTTTTCCCATATGGGCTCATTGTTCTGCGTTGCCAGTAGAAATTCTATGTCATCATGGTTGACCCATTTTGGGTGGTTTAAACCAAAAGCGTATAGAACTTTAAGAGCGCATATTTCAGCGGCAACCCAACTTTGATAACCACGATAACAGAAGTGTTCTACCTGATATTGGCTGTCGTACGGTATTACCTGTAGTTCTGCTAGGATTGCACGGAACAGCACGCGCTTACGGCTTGCTGTGAAATGCTGAAAGCCCACCATATAGTCTTCAACAACTTGTGCATCTTCAGATTTACTTTTACCCAATGCTCCAAGAATTAGAGCCTTATGGAACTTGTTATTCTGCTCTTTGTCAAGTTGAGTAGTCAAGTAAGTCGTGAGTTGATATTGACAATTTGGATATATTTTTTGGATAGTAAGCAAGTGGAGCATCAACGAGGATTCAAGCACACGGCTCTTGCAAACATCTCTGACAGATCCATCTGTTTTCACTTGGTCTTTTAGATAGCGCGTAAGTTTTTTCTGGCAGTCTATGAGTTTACCTTGCAGCTCGGGCTCGCATAGTATAAAAGGTTGGAAAACAGAAGAGGTGACTGTAGAGTCAGACAAGTTTTTTAAAGTTTCCATAGATACACCCGGAGATATATACGGAGAATTAGAGTTGTGAAAAAGCGTAACAACTTTACAACAAAGATTTTGCTTTGTAGGCTAGCATTAGGGCTGCAACACTGAATTTTTTGTCCTTAAGGTAAGAGATGAACTCATATAAAATACAGCTTTTACCGTTAGTAAAAATCCAAAAAACCCGATTGTGACAATAGGGGGTGCGGAATGTAGGATGGATTATCTGTGTTTATCTGTGGTTCTATTGTCACAATAGACTTTTTCAAAGAATTTATTGAAGCTGTAACCTTAAACAATTGTTACTTTACGAAGTTAAACTAAACGACGCAACTTTACCTGCAAACCATCGCGAGGATGGGCTAGGGGCATCAGAACTATATCTAGGTTTTGTTCGGGTAATAATTCCCATTCATACTTGCGG
Source organism: Scytonema sp. PCC 10023 (assembly GCF_963920835.1). Lineage (NCBI taxonomy): Bacteria > Bacillati > Cyanobacteriota > Cyanophyceae > Nostocales > Scytonemataceae > Scytonema > Scytonema sp. PCC 10023. The sequence goes on along the minus strand of NZ_CAWUDP010000015.1, from coordinate 19,230 downwards.
ACTAATAGCGCTGCAAATAACTTCATCTCCAGCTTGGCAAACTCTTTGCCAATACATTCTCGGACTCCTCCACCAAAAGGTATGTGACTAAATAGTTTTGATTTATCTTCAGCCCGTTCTGGGGCAAAGCGTTGCGGATCAAAGCGCTCAGGTTGAGTATATACTCTGCTATCTTTATGAGTTGTGATGATTTGGTACAGAGCATTCCAACCTTGGGGAATAGAATAACCATTAAACTCACACGGCTTGATCGTTTCCCGAAAGCCACCCCCAACTGGAGGAACTGGGGGAATTATTCGCAGAACTTCCTTAAGTACTTGTTCGAGATAGGTCATCTGCTTAAGATGTTCTAATGTCAGCGGTTCTTCAAACCCTAGTTGCTGTTGTTCTGCACGCGCAGTTGCCAAAACTTCTGGATGCTGCGCTAACAATAGACAAAAAGATGTGAGTGCTGATGTCATAGTCTCATGACCCGCAAACATCAACAGCAGCACTTGTTCTTTAAGTTCCTGCAAACTTAATTCATTCCCATCTTCATCCCGTGCTTGCATCATTATTCCTAAAGCATCCTCATTTGTATTAGGCTGCTGTTGACGCTGACGCACAATCTCTTCAATTTTTACCAGTAACTGTTTGCGACAACCTAATGCCCGACTAAATCTCGTCCAAGGCAACCGCACGGGAAAACTGAATATACCATTACTATAGTCTTTAAACAACTCCTCAAAATGGTTATCTGAGGCTACATCAGTTCCTATAATAAACTTGCAAGCAACATCAAAGGTATATTTTTTCAGTTCGGCATACCAAGTCAGTGTACCCATATTCTCCCATTTATGCAGATAACTGTGAATCGTGTCTGCCATTGAGGAGACGTACTTAACCAGCGTTCTAGATTGAAAAGCTTGCGATAGCAATTTGCGTCGCTTTTGGTGCTCGTCTCCTGTTTGTGATACTAGAGAAGATGCACCAAACAATATCTTGGTGCTACCCGGCCAACCAACAGAAAAATACTGGTTTTCATTTGTAAACAAAAAGCGATTGGCTTCTGCTCCAATCAGAACTACAGTAGGACGCCCAAATAGATGGGTTTTGAAAATCGGTCCATATCGCTTATATCGCTTCTGACTAAAGCTTGGATCACGCAAAAAGCTAATTGTTTCACCAATCAAGGGCAGCCCAAAGTTACCAGGAGGTAAAGCGAGTGAGCGTTCAGTCTGAGTTGTTGTCATCGCAGCTGTGCCTCACAGAACAAAAAACTTGCTTATATATTTAGCTTGCCATGATGTTCTTAACTTTGCACTTTCAGAATTCCAAGCAAAGTCAAATCAAACTGTAACGATGTATACAAAATCTGTAATTAAGATCATCACCGTTATCCCTTGTAAGGCGCTCCTCAAGACTAGACTGCTCACTTTTTTCTGCGTCTCCTTTTAAGGAGAAAATCATAATATATTAGTTTTTTTATATTATTAATAGTTTTTGTTAAAAGAAATATTATGTATTGACGAAAACAAAAACTGTTGTATATACTAGCGCTAAGCGACAACTAGCATGCCCGTGTCAAAAATATCAGGGTAAAAACGTTGCCTTAACTTTTTCTACAGGCAGTAAAAAAAGCTTTTATTACGATAAAAAACTTTATTGCGGTGAGCATTTCCTCAAAAACTAAGGGTGCTTCACTCGGCAATTCCTCCACTCTTACCTCTGTCTTAACGTGAGTTCGACGGAATTAAAAAACAGCAGCAGGTAGTGGTGGGGCGATGCAGAAACTGCCACCTTCTCCTATCAAACACGCACTCGCGTTCGGTGTACGTACTTATGGTTGATAGGAGTGATGCGATCGCTCCCGACCATCCTAACTTTACGCTTTTATCTAGAGAGTGAAAATGTCTTGACCAGGGGTCAGCAAATTGTCAGGATCGTAACGTCGCTTGGCATTTACCAATCTGCTCCAGGCTGAACCAAAATGCTGCTGCCAATCCAAGTGAGAAAATTTAATAGCGTCTACGGGATAGCGAGTACCACCAATATCACGGTTTTTCTCAAAAAATCTCCGATTATCATCAAGCATTTTGCGAATCGTAGCATCATCAAGCGGTGCAGTCCGTAGAATAGAAAAGAGAAACACAACCTGCTCATTGGGTGTCCGAAATAAAGGCAGCTTAAAACGATCAGTTTTGACAGGGTACAGCAGAATTGGACTATTTCCTGTATCAGCCAGTGTCAAAGTAGAAACCAGATCGCCAACATATTGTTCAACGGCTGTACTCGGTACGAAAAGGTTAATCCAAGGATGAGGGTTAGACCAAACACCAATGGATTGGAGGAAAGCAACAGTGGGAGCTAAGCGATTGAGAAAGTCGAAATAAGTCTTATCTTCAATTTGTTCGGTGCCCCGAGTGTAGCTTAAGGAGGCAAGTAAACTGGTGTTGTCTGGCTGATTGGGTGGGGTGTAAAAGCTAGCTGCTTCTAACATATAACGCCACCCTCCACTAGTATCGGATACTACCTGACCTTCTAAATAATTGAACCGTTCATCTTCAATAAGTAAGCGTTGGTCATGAGTAAATGTAGCCAAATCATCGTAAGACAAAAGAAACACACGGGCATGGGTAAAGGCTTCGATGAGCCGAATTGTTGCCTGTACTATAATTCCACACTGACCCAAACCAGCTAGCACTGCTTCAAATAAATTGCGGTTTTTATCGAGGGAACAAGTTTCTAGCTTACCCTCACCTGTCACAACCTGAAGAGATACTACATTATCAACCTGTACGCCATAGCGATGACTCGCACCGCCGATACCGCCTACTGACAAGGTTCCTCCAATTGACAGTTCGATGTAATCGGTGAGGACTGGTGGTGTTAATTGTTGCTGTAGCGTTGCTTGCAATAGCTGACTCCACACTACCCCTGCGTCAACAACAGCCTGTTTTGCACTAATAGAATGGATTTTGTTTAGTGTACTCATATCAATGATTACACCCTCTTCTACTTGTGCCTGACCGTAGCAGGTGTGACCCTGACCGCGTGCGGCAACCTTAAGGCTGTGAGTACGAGCAAATCTGATAATGTTGACGATATCATCAATCGAATCTGGTTTAAGTACAGCTTTTGGGTAACGATGCACTAGGTGACCAAAGTCATCACTCACATTTGCGCGTGTGACATCATCAGTGTAAAGTACTCCATCTAAATGCGGCAGGTTGACAAACGAGTGTGCTGCGCTAGCAGATGTTGCCCACGAACAATTTACTGTATCAAATCCAACGACAACAGCACTGGCAATTAAAGCTTGCAAAATATTGCGACGCGAGGCATTATTCTTCATGTTTGAATTCTCTTACAAGTGTATTGCTTCAAAATCAATCTTCATTTGAAGGCGATCGCCTGATTTTGCTCTCTTGACATTTCTTTAGAAATAGCGTTCGGTTTAAGCCATAACAAAAATAAAGAGTCCCAACTAGGGTTAAGAACTGTAAGCTAATTTCTCTTCACATCTCCTCATTGTTTTTCATTTTGAGTAGGGTTTTCCGAAATTAACTGGTCAACATATTCTCTAAGTCGTTCTTGCCAGTTGGGTACGGCTTTAAGTTTTTCTAGTTGTCCCTGACGTAATCTAACAGTCAATGGCTTTGAGTCCAAAGGTGTGTCACCGATAGGTTTAAAGCCCAGTTTATTATTTTTTTGGAACTGCCCTTTTCTCGGCATTGACATTTTGTATATAACGTTAGTATACTAACGTTATATACCATTTAAAAAGTCGAATCAATGCTGCTAGGTTTCAAGACTGAATTGAAACTGAATAACAAACAGCGTACACAGTTGTTAAAGCATACGGGAGTGGCACGTCACGCTTGGAATTGGGGACTCGCGTTAACAAAACAGATTTTAGACCACAATAGAGTTAATCCTGGTTCCAAAATTAAGTTTCCCACTGCTATCGACCTGCACAAGTGGCTAGTAGCACTGGTGAAACCTGAAAATGAATGGTACTACGAGTGCAGTAAATCTACACCGCAACAAGCATTGATGGCTTTGCGTGAAGCGTGGAAGCGATGTTTTAACAAGACTGCTGGTGTTCCAAAGTTCAAGAAAAAAGGTAGACGTGATTCTTTCACGCTTGAAGGTACTGTTAAAATCTTAGGCAACAATAAAATTCAAGTGCCTGTAATTGGTGTCCTCAGAACCTACGAAAGACTACCGCAAGTATTGACTAAATCATGCACCATTTCTCGTCAAGCCGATAGATGGTTTATCAGCTTCAGGTTTGATGTAGAGGCTCAAAAAACAGATAAGACAAGTGTTGTAGGTGTTGACCTCGGTGTTAAAAATCTTTGCACCCTCAGCACTGGTGAAGTCATAGCTGGAGCCAAGTCTTACAAAAAATATGAAGCGAAATTGTCCAGAATGCAGTGGTTGAACCGCCATAAAATCATCGGTTCAAACAACTGGAAAAAAGCGCAGATGCGGATAGCTAGATTGCATAGAAAGATTGCCAATATTCGCAAAGATACATTACACCAAACTACCACACTACTGGCTAAGAACCACGGCACGGTAGTTATCGAAGACTTGAATGTTTCCGGAATGATGGCTAATCATAAGTTGGCTAAGGCAATTGCTGATATGGGATTTTATGAGTTTCGTCATCAGTTGAGGTACAAGTGTGAACTGTATGGTTCCAACTTGGTAGTCGTTGACCGATGGTTTCCTAGCTCCAAAACTTGTTCAAATTGTGGAACCAAGAAAGAAACACTCACTTTGGATGAGCGAGTGTTCTCTTGTGACCATTGTGGATTTGAGATTGACCGTGATTTAAACGCAGCAATCAATCTTAGTTTGTACGTATCCGGCAGTTAGTCGGTGAGAGCCTGTGGACTGGTTGATGCCGACATCGCCAGAGTGAAGCAGGAATTAAACGAAATTCAAGACCATCAACTATAGTTCCAGTTATCTTTGTATAGAAAAGAGTATAGTTGAATAGTTTTGAGTAGGCTTTATATAACGGAAGTAAATTATTGCACCCCATACATTACAAAGACGCTACACTTGTCTTGAGTGTTGATATTCTCTAATGGCTGGTTTGGCTGCTTACACCTATTTACCTCAAAAACCGTCTCTTGATATTTTTCCTAAAGACTTACCTGCTCTACCTCCTGCTGTTTTTTAATTCCGTCGAACTCACGTCATTTTAGTGTGAGGTCTACTGTGTCTGAAGCTCCCGTATTAGATAAAATTATCAAAAATGTGCGGGTAGTTCGTCCCCATCATGATGCTGTCGAACTACTTGATTTAGGAATTAAGGATGGAAAATTTGCTCAGATTGCTCCTAATATTAGCCCAGACACAGGCAAAGAGGTATTGGATGGTAAAAACCTGCTGGGCTTTCCTGGGGTCGTGGATGCCCATATGCACATCGGTATCTATCAACCCCTCGACAAAGATGCTGTGACTGAAACCAAAGCAGCCGCAATGGGGGGAGTCACAACTAGTCTCAATTACATCCGTACAGGACAATATTATCTCTACAAAGGCGGTTCCTACCGCGATTTTTTCCCAGAAGTACTGGCGTTATCCGCAGGTCATTTTTTTGTTGATTATGGGTATCACGTCGCACCTATAGCTAGCCAGCATATCGACGAAATACCTCTACTGTTTGAAGAACATGGTGTATCTTCGTTTAAAATCTTCATGTTTTATGGGGGCTATGGGTTGCATGGTTTGTCAGACCAGCAAAACCTCTTTTTGATGATTAATAAAGAGGAACGGTACGACTTCGCCCATTTTGAATTTATTATGCGCCGTCTCACTCGCTTGATGGAAGAACATCCAGAAGCACGAGATACTATCAGCTTGAGTTTGCACTGCGAAGTTGCAGAAATTCTCAACGCCTATACCAAAATAGTTGAAAATGATTCTAGTCTGAGCGGACTGCACGCCTACAGTGCAGCGCGTCCCCCTCATTCTGAAGGATTAGCAATTTGCATTGCTTCCTATTTGGCACATGAGACGAACTGTGCAAATATCAATTTGTTGCACCTGAGTTCGCGTAAGGCAATGGAAGCAGCTTTGACTATGCAAACTGCTTTTCCCCATATCAATTTTCGGCGAGAAGTTACCGTCGGACATTTGCTATTAGATGTTGATACCCCTGCGGCTACTTGGGCAAAAGTAAACCCCCCTATTCGTCCGCGTGCCGATGTGGAATACTTATGGCAAGCAGTACTCAACCATGAGGTAGATTGGATAGTGAGTGACCATGCTTGCTGTTCTGCCGAACAAAAAAGAAGTGCTAAAGACCCAAATAATATTTGGTTGGCAAAGTCTGGTTTTGGTGGTACAGAATATTTACTTTCTGGTGTATTTAGTGAAGGTCGTAAGCGGGGAATGTCCTACAACCACATGGCTAAGTTGCTATCTTGGAATCCGTCGCGGCGCTTTGGTTTGTTACAAAAAGGAGATATTGCCATTGGCTACGATGCTGATTTAGTACTGGTAGATCCAAATGAAACCTTTGTGGTACGTGCTGCTGAATCGGAGTCACAACAAGGTTACACACCCTTTGAAGGGGTAGAGTTAACCGGACGAGTGAAAAGTACCTTTTTACGTGGAAATCTTATCTACAATAACGGACAGGTTCTAGGTTCACCCACTGGACGTTATTTAAAAAGATGTTAGAGGAATCTCCGCAGAAATTTTGTTGCTTAAAATCTTTATTAATTACTATAGCGGTTTGCAATTGGGTAAGGTACACCAAAGAAATAATCAACCACAGATGAACACAGATAAACACAGATAAATCTGTACTTCATTCAATTGAGTTGCGCTATATTTACCAAGAAAAGGAGTTGTGCTATGTCTGCCATTCGAGAGGAAATGCCTGTACTTACCCGCCATGAAGGAGATTGGGTAGGTACGTATACAGTGGTTGATACAGAAGGAAATATCCTCGACAAACATAATTCTCATTTAACTTGCCAGTTTCCAGAAGACGGTTCCTACTCCTACTACCAAATTAATCGCTATAAATGGTCTGATGGAAAACAGGAGGAACACCAATTTCCGGGAAACTATCGGGACAAGAAGATATGGTTTGATACAGAGCGCATTGAAGGAAAAGCCTGGGAAGTAGATGATGCAACAATTATTTTGTGGTTTTCCTACAAGACTATGCCAGATATGTACTTGTATGAAATGATTAATCTCAGTCCTTGCAATAACTATCGTTCACGTACTTGGCACTGGTTTAAGAATCATCAACTCTTCCGGCGCACCCTAATCCAAGAAGAACGTCTACGATAAGAAGAAGTTAAGCGATCGCCCAAAGGGCAGATGCTGCTAGGCGTATCGCAGATGATTTATAAAGCAATACAGTTGCTGTTAATCATGTTCAATCCTCGAAGATCCCCCCAACCCCCCGATGCATTGGGGGGCTTTATTCCCCCCTTTTTTAAGGGGGGCTAGGGGGGATCAACTCTTATCGGCAACCGTATTGATTTATAAAAAATCAAGCGAGCCAAAACCACCGAGGATGAGGCTCGTAGCACGGCGCAGAGACTCATCTGTACTTCAGGCGGTGGATGCAGGCGAGCGGTTAGCCCTTTAGGGGCTTTGATTTTTTGGCTCAGGCAAGGTATCAATCAAATCTTCAATAATTTGAGTAATTGTTTTATCTTTTTCGACTGCTAATAAACGTAGCTTATTGATTCTGCGTTCAGTAATCCGAATATGTAAATCTTTTTTTCCCATATTGTGTACATTTTGCGAACAGAATAATGTTAGCATAGATTCCGTTGATTAAATTAAGGAGGTGAAGAGCCCAGTGCTGGTTTTAGAGTACAAGGTGAAGGGCAAGAAACAGCAGTATCGAGCTATCGATGAGGCTATTAGAACTACTCAATTCATCCGTAACAAAGCTATTAGATATTGGATGGATGCACCACGAGAAGCAAAGATTAACAGGATAACCTTAAATAACTACTCGACAGCACTGCGTAAAGAATTCAAATTTGTAGAAGAATTAAACTCAATGGCTTGTCAATCTGCGACTGAAAGAGCATGGTCAGCTATTGATAGATTTTACGGTAACTGCAAGTCTAAGAAGCCTGGGAACAAAGGCTTTCCTCGCTTTCAGAAAGATAACCGTTCGGTTGAGTATAAGACCAGTGGCTGGTCACTACATCCCACAAAACGACGCATCACCTTTACTGATAAAAAAGGTATCGGAGAAGTCAAGCTATTAGGGAAGTGGGATATTCACACCTACCCTGTGAAGTCAATCAAACGAGTTCGACTAGTCCGTAAGGCTGACGGTTACTATTGTCAGTTTGCAATTGATATCGAGGTAAAATCTGAATCCAGAACGGCTGATGGTGAAATCGGTCTTGATGTTGGGTTAGAGTTTTTCTACTCTGATTCCAACGGGCATCACGAGGAGAATCCCCGTTTCCTTAGAAAAGCCGAAAAAGCTATTAAACACGCTCAACGTCAAATTTACAAAAAGGAGAAAGGTAAAAACCAACGACGAATAGCGCGAGCCGGATATGCCAAGAAACATTTAAGAGTAAGTAGGCAAAGGACAGAGCATTCCAAGAAACTGGCGCGAACCTTATGCAAGCTTAACAGCTTAGTCGCCTATGAAGATTTAAATGTGAAAGGCATGGTAAAGAATCACTGTTTAGCCAAGTCCATTAATGATGTGGCTTGGACTCTGTTTCGTCGTTGGCTAGAATATTTTGCTGTTAAGTTCAATACTCAAGTTGTAGCTGTCAATCCTCGAATGACATCTCAAAAGTGTTCGGATTGTGGAGCAATTGTGAAAAAATCTCTTTCAACTCGTACTCATAAATGTAATTGTGGATGCGACTTACAAAGAGATGTGAACGCAGCAATAAATATTCTGAATCTTGCAAAAGCTAGGGATGGGCAATCCCGAAGTAACGCTACAGGAGTCGCAACCTCTACTCTTCTTGGCGCAAGCCTGGTTGAGCAAGTGGCGACGTAGAGTGTAGAATCCCCGTGTCTTTAGACCGGGGAGTGTCAAATTCTGATTAGGTGTCAGCAGCATCAACTTATCCACTCAGGGCATAGAAATGGGAAAGAATTCCAGTAACCGTGCTAATAAAGGATTAACGGAAGTTTTACTCGGTTGTCAGTGGCTGAAAACTCAAAAACTGCTAGTGGATATGCCGCCCTTGAGTGTTAACACTGGGAAAATGAAATTGAATCGTATAACCTCTTTTGATTTTATGAGTCATGGGTAAATGCTTATCGGTACTTGATAAAATTTTGAACTATTACCCATTAATTTCTTTCTTCAGTTCCAGATTAACTAAAGTTAGCAAGGAAAAGGCATGGCAAAAAGTGACAAAATAAATTTCTCTACCCCCAGTGGTTTTCCAGAATTTCTTCCTGGCGAAAAGCGTCTGGAACTATATTTACTTGATACAATCCGGAGAGTTTTTGAAAGCTATGGATTTACACCTATAGAAACTCCCGCAGTAGAACGCTTGGAAGTTTTGCAAGCTAAAGGCAATCAAGGCGACAACATTATCTATGGGCTTAATCCCATTCTGCCACCAAATCGCCAAGCGGAAAAAGATAAGGCGGGTGAAACAGGTGCGGAAGCAAGAGCTTTAAAATTTGACCAAACAGTTCCTCTGGCGGCGTATATTGCTCGTCACCTCAATGAATTAACCTTTCCCTTTGCTCGCTACCAGATGGATGTCGTGTTTCGCGGAGAAAGGGCAAAAGATGGTCGATATCGTCAGTTTCGTCAGTGCGATATTGATGTAGTCGCCCGTCGCGAACTCAGCTTGCTCTACGATGCTCAGATGCCTGCTATTATCACTGAAATATTTGACGCAGTTAATATCGGTGATTTTCTGATTCGCATCAACAATCGTAAAATTCTCACTGGGTTCTTTAAGTCCGTAGGGATTGAAGAAACCAAAATTAAATCTTGTATTGGCATTATTGATACTTTGGAAAAAGTCGGTGAGAAGAAGGTAAAACAGGAGTTAGAAAAAGAAGGTATTTTAGCAGAGACAAGTCAAAAAATTATCGATTTTGTTCATATTAATGGCACAGTTGATGAGGTACTAGATAAGCTCAAGTACTTAGCTCAAACAACACCAGAAGCTGAGGAATTTAGTCTGGGAGTGACGGAGTTAGAAACAGTTATTTCTGGAGTTCGCAATCTCGGAGTTCCGGAAAATCGTTTTTGTATTGACTTATCCATTGCTCGCGGTCTTAATTATTATACGGGTACAGTGTACGAAACAACCCTTATAGGACATGAAGCTTTGGGCAGCATTTGTTCTGGCGGTAGGTATGAAGAATTAGTGGGGATGTTTTTGGATGAGAAAATGCCTGGGGTGGGCATTTCTATTGGCTTAACTCGCTTAATTAGTCGGTTGATCAAAGCTGGTATTCTCAGTTCCTTCGCCGCCACACCAGCGCAAGTGATGGTGGTGAATATGCAAGATGATTTGATGCCTGTTTATTTGAATGTGTCGCAAAAGCTACGTAAGGCTGGAATTAATGTTATCACGAATTTTGAACAGCGACCTTTGGGCAAACAATTTCAACAGGCTGAAAAACAGGGAATTCCATTTTGTGTGATTATTGGTTCTGAGGAAGCAGCAGCGCAAAAGGCTTCTTTCAAAGATTTAAGAACACGGGAGCAGGTGGAGGTAGTGTTGGAAGATTTGGCGGAGGAAATTAAACGAAGGCTTGCGTAATACCCCACCCCTAGCCCCTCCCCGCAAGCGAGGAGGGGGAAAGTAAGCGGGTAGGGGTTCTTCCTGGTTTACTTACCGCAAGCGAGGAGGGGGAAAGCAAGCGGGTAGGGGTTCTTCCTCGTTCCCAGGTTCCACCTGGGAATGCCTTCAGGGAGGCTCTGCCTCCTAAAATATACTAGAGGCAGAGCCTCTGGCAAGGCGTTACCAGGCTCAGCCTGGTAACGAGATGAAACGCACCGTCTTAATGAAGTGATGGCTATTAACGCAGTGTACGCATAGGAGGCTGTAGAGTCATGAATTCCGCACACGAAGAAGAGGCAGATGACTTTTTGCATGCAGCGTCTGTGCCGGAGGATTGGGGTGGAGATGGTAGAGGGCGCATGAACTTGTCGGGAAGGCGCACAGCAATCTCTAAAGAGTACGTACCTCGCCAGTACCAATACTTTGACACGAATACCGTGGCAGAAGAAGACGGGTGGCGAGTCAGTGGTATGCCAGAGAACGTAGTACCCGGAAAACGTAAGTTGATCACGTGGCATGACTGTGGTGCATCTACTTCAAAAGTGTTGCTACCGCCCCAGTTTGAAGCACCGTCAGGCTTATTTACTGCCGATCTGGAGATTTTCGTGCTTAAGGGTACAATCCAATTGGGTGAGTGGCAGCTCACCAAGCATGGCTACTCCTTTATCCCCGCAGGAGTCAACGTTGGACCTTGGAAAGTGCTAGGTGGTGAGGAAGCAGAAATCCTCTGGATGGAGAACGGTCCTGCTCCATTGAAATATAAAAATGCACAAAAAAATTATCCAGATGCTAGGGTAAGGGATTTCATTCCAGCATTGGATAGTAAATTGCTACCGTGGGGCAAGACAGATACAGTTCAATTTGAGGTAGCAAAAAAGAAGTACCTAAGGAAAGATGGTAACGGAGGTGGAACATGGCTGCTTGCCATCTTGCCACATTTTGACAACAGGCATTCAGAAATCCAATGTTATAACGAAGAGGGGTATTGCCTAGCCGGATACTGTGACATAGGAGATTACCGATTTGTAAAGGATCATTTTGGCTATGTCCCTAGCTTTACCACCTCTCCTAGACACATAACGGATGATGGCTGCTTATTCTTCATCCGAGTTGATAGGGATTTATCAAAACTTGCAACAGTCTTGTCATATGCACCTAGAGATGCATATGGATTGTAAGCAGCTTAAAACACCTATTTTTTCGTTCCTCGTTCCCAGATTCCACGTGGAAATGCCTTCAGGGAGGCTCTGCCTCCTAAAATATACTAGAGGCAGAGCCTCTGGCAAGGCGTTACCAGGCAGAGCCTAGTAACGAGATGAAGAACATTTATAAGAAATGATTTCAAAAACCTATAAAAAGCTAATAGCAAAACAATTTGCCCAAGATTTCAAATCAGCTATTGAAATCATAGAACTTCCCATTCCCGAACCTGCACCAGATGAAATTGTCATTCGCAACAAATTTGCTGGAATTAACGCCGGGTTTGACACTTTAATTTGCCGAGGCGAAGTTCCCTACGTTATAACTCCTCCCTTTGATTTAGGAGTGGAAGCGGTGGGAGAAGTTGTAGCCATTGGAGATGATGTCAAAGATTTCCAAGTTGGTGATGCTGTAGTCACTACCGTGCGTGGCGGAGGTTATCGGGAGTACCAAGCGATAAATGCGAACCTTGCAATCAAGGTGCGTGAAGCAACGCCAGAGGTGCTAACCCTGATGCCTACTGGTGTATCAGCAATGGTAGCCTTAGAACAAGTGGGGGAAATGAAAAGCCAAGAAGTTGTCTTGGTGACAGCGGCGGCGGGTGGAACCGGGCATATTGCGGTGCAACTGGCAAAGTTAGCGGGTAATCATGTGATTGGTACTTGTGGTTCGGATGCGAAAGGAGATTTGCTGAGAGAGTTGGGATGCGATCGCATCATCAACTACCGCACACAAAACCTCAATCAAGTCCTCAAGCAAGAATATCCCAATGGCGTTAACCTAGTTTTTGAATGTGTAGGTAAACAAGTCTTTGATACCTGTGTGGATAATTTAGCAGTTCGCGGACGTTTAGTTGTGGTTGGTTTCGTTTCCGAATATGCTAAGAATATCGAGCAAGTGACACAACCGCGAATCTATCACAAGTTGTTCTGGAAAGCAGCTTCGGTGCGGGGATTTCTCATGCCCTTGTATAAAGAATATATGGTTGAGGCACGCGATCGCCTGTTAAACCTGTTCTACACAGACAAGCTAAAAGTTGCTGTTGACTCAACTCCATTTCACGGCATAGAATCTATTCCTGCTGCTGTCGAATACCTGCTTAGTGGTCAAAATTGCGGCAAGGTAGTCGTTAGATTTTAGGTAATGGTCATATATTTAGCAGTTTGACACTCTCCCGACTACCGAAATATCGCGCTTGCTCATTTCGGTAAAAAGTCGGGAGATTCTTGGTTCCACGAGTCCACTTAGATTAAACTCCTTGCGGTATCGCGCCCCAGAGGTGGTTCTCTCCCCAAGCGTTAACTTTCGGAGGCAAGAGCGGTAGTTGGATTGCCCCAAAATTTGTTTGAGTTTAATGCTGTTCGTCTAGTTCCCATGTAGACGCGAAGCGGCTTCCCGAAGGGTAGATTTTACCTATTCCTGGGTAAGAACTAGAACTATGGAATAGAACCGCATATCTTCAATTGTCAAGGTGAGCGCGTCTGCGTATTAGGCAGCAATTGGGTTTTTTAAGTGGTTGATTACCCTTCCACTACAAGTATATTATCATGTTGGCGGCAATTAAAATTGCCCGTAGCGGCAGTCTCCTATCTCAAAGATAAGGAGTTTTGCGCCTATCGCGTAGGGTGATAAAGGAAGTCACAATGGCACAAGAGTCAGAGAATACTTTAACAGTTGCTCATCAAGCATTTGAACACTTCCAGCATGGATTGGCAACAGGCGAGTGGAACCAGTTCTTAGATATGCTCACAGAAGACTTTAGCTTCTGGTTTCCAATGGGAGAATTCCACGGGTTGAATCAGGGAAAAGAGAAAGCCAGAGAATTTTTCCAATATGTTTCTCAAGCTTTTAGTTCTGGACTAAAGCTGACTTCGCTAGATCACGTTACTAGTAATGAGACAACAGTTGTTTTTGAGTTCCGCGATGAGGGACTGTTGTTTGGAGAACCTTACAAAAATCGGGTTGCGGTTTCCTTTGATGTACGTGGAAACAAAATTTGCGGCTATCGGGAGTACTTTGGCAGCGATGGCAAATCGAATTAAAATCGTATCATAAGTTGAATCACAGAGGTAATTTGTCATGCTGAGCGTAACGTAGTGGAGCGAAGCATCTGGTGAGATTCTTCCCTTCGGTCAGAATGACATATTGGAACGTAACTTGGTATTAGTTAGTTTTTCTCAGCATTTTTTTGATTGAGTTCTCTGCACTTAGCCTCCGCAGCTTGATAAGCCTCTAAGTAGCTTTTGTCACCCAACATTACGTTTCCGTAATACTCGTATGGTGGATCACCATAGATTGGCAGAGGGTCGTCTTCTGGATAATCTTCTTTAGATTCTTCTATGATTGCTTTCAGTTCTTTTACGGTTAAGCGTTGTGCTGGAAAGTACCAAATTTCTTGAGCGTTCTTGTTCAAGTACGGTAGTGTTGGATCGACTATGCTATTTTCCAGTTCAATCCAACCGTGTTCGATAGGTTTGTATGGCTTACCAGCAAAAGCTAAAAAGCCTTGTACATAAATTGCTCCCTGCGTCGCCAATGCTGCTCTGTAAGCATTCTGAAACTGGGTTTTAGGCTTGCTTTTTACGCGTTGGGCAACTTCAACAGAAAGCGCTTCATCCAATGGTTTGTTCATGAACAGTGAGGATTAAGCAGCAACTCCAACATACTAGCACCGTAGTAAGCACTTTAGTGCTTTTCAACGTGTAGTCAGCTAAACGCTCAAGCGCTCATTACAACAGATAACTCTAGGGATAAGAAAGGGAAGAATAAGTTATCACCTTGGAGGAGCACTAAAGTGCTCACTACAAACGTAGTAAGCACTTTAGTGCTTAAAATAATTATGTACGAATATCGTCAACTCACACCAGAACAAAAAGCTGAAGTCGTTCGCCAGCGCTTAAGTCGTGGCTATCCACCCCACTCGCCACCCCATCCAGTGCGAGATCAACCCTTTTACCTGTTGACGGCGGCTTGTTATGAACATCAGCATTATCTGCGCTGTGAATCTCGCCGTCAGCAACTGCTAGATATGATATTCGAGAGATTTATCAGCAAAGATGTCACAATCTGTGCTTGGGTTATTTTGCCAAATCACTATCATCTTTTGGTGCATATTGTAAATTTTGATGTATTGAGTGAGTTATTTCGCCGCATTCATGGTTTAACTTCTCGCCAATGGAATCTTGAAGAAAATGTAACTAAGCGAAAAGTTTGGTACAGGTGGAGCGATCGCGCTATTCGCTCAGAACGACATTACCATACAACTCTTAACTACATACATTACAACCCAGTGAAACACAATTTCGTTAAGTCTCCTTACGACTGGGAACATAGTAGTGTTCACTGGTATTTCCAGACTTATGGACGGCAATGGTTACGTGATTCTTGGACAGAGTATCCAGTGCGAGATGATGATTATGATTGGGATACGTAACAAGCACGTAACAAGCACGTAATAAAAACGTAGTAAGCACTTTAGTGCTTTTAAACGCGTAGTAAATTAAGCGCTAAAGCGCTCACTACAACTTCTTAAGTTCTTCATCTGTAAACGGATTCTTGCCAGCGCGTAAATCTTTCACCCACCGTTGCCGTTGTGATTTTATATCCTTATCATCAGTCTGAGCAATATATGCCTCAAAATCCTCAATTGCTCTTTGAGTATTACCTGTCAGCGCCCTAGCCAAGCCGCGACTATCGCGAATTTTTCCATCGTTAGGAGCAAGCTGCACAGCTTTTTCACAGGCAAACATGACATCAGCAGCACGACGATGCAAGCTACCATACCAGCAGAGTGAGTCCCAAGAATCAGCGTCAATTTCCACTTCTGGATCTAGCTGTTGGGCTTGTGTGTAAGCTGCGATCGCTTCTTTTAGCTTACCCTCTTTTGCAAGACTCTTTCCTTCTGCAACCAAGCGCTTAGCGTTTCCTTTGTTAGCAAACTCTTGTGCTTTTGCTTGCAAGTCAAATTTTAAACGAGAATCCCACATTTGTGCTTTGCGGAACTTAGCGACGGCAGCATCAATATCACCGTTTTGCGCTAATTCCTCACCTCGCGCAACTAGGGCTGGAACTGCTTGCACGAGAATAGATTGCGTTTGGCATTCCTTAAGTTCTTCGAGTACATCAGTATGGGTAGTCAGGTAGTTATTGAGCCAATCGCAACCATCTCGCACTAAATTATCTAAATCAAAATTCCATAAAATTACTTTTGTGTCATCACTACCACTAGCTAAAATTTTGCCATCCGGACTGAAAACGACGCTCCAGACGTCACCACTATGCCCACTGAGCGTTTTAAGTGGTTTCCTCGTCGCCACGTCCCAGAGTTTGATGGTGTTGTCATCACTACCACTAGCTAAAGTTTTACCATCCGGACTGAAAACGACGCTCCAGACGGCACCACTATGTCCACTGAGGGTTTTAGGTTGTTTCCTCCTCGTCGCCACGTCCCAGAGTTTGATGGTGTTGTCATAACTACCACTAGCTAAAGTTTTGCCATCCGGACTGAAAACGACGCTCCTAGCTACACCGCTATGTTCAGTGAGGGTTTTGAGCGGTTTGCCTGTCGCCACGTCCCAGAGTTTAATAGTGTTGTCATCACTACCACTAGCTAAAGTTTTGCCATCCGGACTGAAAACTACGCTCATGACTGCACCGCTGTGTTCAGTGAGGGTTTTGAGCGGTTCGCCTGTCGCCACGTCCCAGAGTTTAATAGTGTTGTCATAACTACCACTAGCTAAAGTTTTACCATCCGGACTGAAAACTACGCTCATGACTGCACCCCTATGCCCACTGAGGTTTTTGAGTGGTTTGCCCGTCATCATATCCCAGAGTTTAAGAGTTTTGTCATAATTACCACTAGCTAAAGTTTTGCCATCCGGACTGAAAACGACGCTCCTCACCAAAGTGCTATACCCACTGAGGTTTTTGAGTGGTTTGCCCGTCATCATATCCCAGAATTTGATGGTTTTATCAGAACTACCACTGGCTAAAGTTTTGCCATCCGGACTGAAAATCATGCTCCAGACTGCACCACTATGTCCAGTGAGGTTTGTGAGTTTTTTATCTGTCGCTACATCCCAGAATTTAATGGTATTGTCATAACTACCACTGGCTAAAGTTTTGCCATCCGGACTAAAAACGACGCTCATGACCGAACTGCTATGCCCAGCAAGGTTTTTGAGTGATTTGCCCGTCGTCACCTCCCAGAGTTTAATGGTGCTGTCATAACTACCACTAGCTAAAGTTTTGCTATCCGGACTGAAAACGACACTCGTGACCGAACTGCTATGCCCAGTTAGGGTTTTGAGTTGTTTGCCCGTCGCCACATCCCAGAGTTTAATGGTCTTGTCATTACTACCACTGGCTAAAGTTTTGCCATCCGGACTAAAAACAACGCTCCTGACCTCTTTAGTATGCCCAGTGAGGTTTTTGAGTGGTTTGCCCGTCGTCACATCCCAAAGTTTGATGGTGTTGTCATTACTACCACTGGCTAAAGTTTTGCCATCGGGACTAAAAACAACACTCCTGACCTCTTTAGTATGCCCAGTGAGGGTTTTGAGTGGTTTGCCCGTCGTTACATCCCAAAGTTTGATGGTGTTGTCAGAACTACCACTGGTTAAAGTTTTGCCATCCGGACTGAAAACGATGCTTGTGACTAAACTGCTATGCCCAGTCAGAGTTTTGAGCGGTTTGCCTGTCGTCACATCCCAGAGTTTGATGTTCTTGTCATTACTACCACTGGCTAAAGTTTTGCCATCGGGACTGAAAACGACGCTCCAAACGGAACTGCTATGCCCAGCAAGGGTTTTGAGTAGTTTGCCCGTCGCCATGTCCCAGAGTTTGATGGTGTTGTCAGAACTACCACTGGCTAAAGTTTTGCCATCCGGACTGAAAACGACGCTCCAAACGGAACTGCTATGCCCTTGTCTACGGTTACGTTCTCTATAACCATATTCTTGCGGCTGTAGGTAGACTGCTTGGTGTAAGGCTATCGTCGTTAGTGTACGGATATTTGCTGTTGCCCAGTCTGCATTTTTTAATTTTCCTCTTGCCTTTAAAGCTTCTACTAGAGCATCTAAAGTTTTACCAGAGGCAAAAAACGCTTCTGAAGAATTAATTAATGCTCTAATTTCGCTAATTTCCGCTTTTTTTCTTTGAGTGTCTGCCTGCGATGCCACCACAGCTAACACCAGTACCGCAGCAACTGAACTAACCAAGGCGTGTCTGAAAAAACTATTTAGCTTTTGTTCACTGAGCTTTCTTTGCTTTCTCTCCTTTTCTAGTTCCACCATTAACTCTGTTAACTTTGGTTCTTGTTGCTGGCGGATAAAGGCAGCTAAATAATCATGCACCAGTTGATAGCGGTTTGCCGGATTTTCTCGCAGCAAAACCACTAAGCCAGATTCGACAAAAATCTCTAAAACCAAATCTAACTTGCTCACTTCTTTGCTCAAATCTGCTGCTAACGCTTGCAAATCCCGTTCTATTTCAGCACGAGTTTTTAGCGGACGAGTCCCCTTTTCATCCGTCAGCAAATACAGCACAAATTCCGCCGTTTGCCTATTTTCTTCGCCGCAGTCCTCAACGACTGCATTTAGGTAGCGTTTTACCAGTTCTTCCTTTGTGCCACACTCCCGATATTTTGCCAAAGTTGTGATGTCTTCCGTTTGCAGTTGCGCCCCCACCACCTGCAACTCAATCGGGCGCACTTCGCCCAGTTCCCGCGCTAAATCCTGCACCAGTTTGCCAACTAAAGCAGGTTCTAAATGAAAATTAGCACGCTCTGTTAATTGCTCAATAATTGACTTGGCATAAGTCGGTGAAAAATTCCCCAACTTGTAAAGCACATGATTGCTGAGAATATCATTACTAATAATCTTCATGCTGGGCAAGTCGTTGCACTCCAGCAAATAATGCAGGTAATCCACCCGCAGCGACAAAATCACCTTCACCGACAGAACGTTGAGACACTCGCCCACAAATTCAAAAAATTGCCGCCTTTGCTGTGGTGCGATGTCAACAAAGAAAAATTCTTCAAATTGGTCAAAAATCAGTACTGGACGCAGATTCTGTGTTTCACACTGTCGCAATTGTTCCAAAAGCGCAGTTGGGGAGTGAGGCGTTTGAGTGTCTGATACTCGCGCTTGAGTGTTTGACACTCGCCGTTGAGTGTTTAATACTCGTGGTTGAGTGTTTGATACTCGCGGTTGAGTGTTTGATACTCGCGGTTGAGTGTTTGATACTCGCGGTTGAGTGTTTG